>CAMLSI010000511.1 GCA_946482585.1 uncultured Lysobacteraceae bacterium | reverse complement strand
CCCCGAGGTATCGCCAGAGTTCCACGCAGCGCGCCTCCCCGTGACTGCCGCCGGGCCAGTGTAGGCGCAAGCAACAGCCGCACCAAGGGCAACGTCGTTCACGAAAAGTCGAGAGCGGACCGGCGTCGCGAGCCGCACGGCCGGAGGCGCGGCGGGCCGCGCGCCGCGGGTACAATCGTGCGGTCGCGTCTGGTCCGGAACGTCATGAACAGCACTGCCATCACTCACGCCGAGCTCGGCACGGCCCTTCGGGAGCTCGAGTTCGGCGTCGCCGCGAGCGACCTGCACGGTTCTCTGACCGGGTTTCTCTGCGGCGGAGGCACCGCGTCGCCGCGCACCTGGCTGCAACGCCTCGAGATCGAGGTCGATCCCGGCGTCGAGACACACGCGCGCATGGAACTGCTGGTCCGGCTGTTCACCGATTGCCGCATGCGGCTGGACGATCCGGGGTTCGGCTTCGAGCCGTTGCTGCCTGGCGAGGACGAGCCGTTGGGCGAGCGCGCCGATGCGCTCGTGCAATGGTGCCGCGGCTTCCTCGGCGGGCTCGGTCTTTCCGGCGTCAACGCCGAGCGCAAACTGTCGCCCGACAGCGCGGAGATCCTGCGGGACTTCGGCGCGATCGCCGCGTCGCAGCTCGAATACGAAGACGCCGAGGAGGACGAGTCCGCGCTGGTCGAAGTGCTCGAATTCATCCGCGTCGGCGTGATGCTGCTGCATGCGGAACTCGCGCCGCCGCCCGCGCCGACCGTCGGCGCCGACACCCGTCTGCATTGAGGCGCGCGCCGACGTGATTGCCGTTCGTGAATACGCGCGCCGCCGTCGTCAGCTCATGCACCTGGCCGGCGACGACGCCATCGTGATCGTGCCCGCCGCGCCGGAGCGCATCCGCAACAACGACGCGCCTTATCCTTACCGCCAGGACAGCGATTTCCACTATCTCAGCGGCTTTCCCGAGCCCGATGCCGTGCTCGCGCTGCTGCCCGGGCGCGCCCAGGCCGAGGCCATCCTGTTCTGCCGCGAGCGCGATCCCGCGCGCGAAGCCTGGGACGGCCCGCGCCTCGGTCCCGAAGGCGCCGTCGCGCAGTGCGGCGTCGACGATGCGTTTCCGATCGAAGACATCGACGACATCCTGCCGGGCCTGATCGAAGGGCGTTCGCGCGTCTACTACCACTTCGGCCGCGACAGTGATTTCGATCTCAAGCTGATCGGGTGGATCAAGCGCGTGCAGACGCTGCGCGGCCCGCTCGCGCGGGCGCCGCACGAATTCGTCGCCCTGTCCCATCTGCTGCACGATCTGCGCCTGTACAAGTCGAAAGACGAGCTCGCACTGATGCGCCAGGCCGCGACGATTGCCGTCGAAGGCCATCGCCGCGCGATGCGCGCGGCGCGTCCGGGCCTCTACGAACACCAGGTCGAGGCCGAACTGCTGCATGCCTTCCGCAGCGCCGGCGCGGTGCCGTCCTACGAGCCCATCGTCGGCGGCGGCGCGAACGCCTGCGTGCTGCACTACCGCGCGAACAATGCGCTGCTGCGCGACGGCGACCTGTTGCTGATCGACGCCGGCGCCGAGTTCGCCTGCTACGCCTCGGACATCACGCGCACCTTCCCGGTCAACGGCCGCTTCAGTGCCGAGCAGCGCGCGCTCTACGATGTCGTGCTCGCGGCGCAGGACGCGGCGATCGCGCAGGCGCGGCCGGGCAAGGCCTGGACCGCGCCGCACGATGCGGCAGTCGCGGTCATCGCGCGCGGGCTCTGCGACCTCGGCCTGATCGCCGGCAAGCCGGCCGACGCGATCGTGAGCGGCGCCTACAAGCGTTTCTTCCCGCACAAGACCGGCCACTGGCTCGGTCTGGACGTGCACGACGTCGGCGACTACCGCGTCGACGGCGAACCGCGCGAACTCGAGCCGGGCATGGTCATGACGGTGGAGCCCGGCGTCTACATCGCGCCCGATGCGGCCGACGTGGAGCCGCGCTGGCGCGGCATCGGCATCCGCATCGAAGACGACATCGCGGTGACGCGCGCGGCGCCGGAGCTGCTGACCATCGGCGTGCCGCGCACGGTCGCCGAGATCGAGGCGCACATGAGCGCGGGCTGAGCGTGCGCGCTGCGTTTGCGCGAACCGCGTCGCTTCGCGTGGGTCCAAGCCCGCCGCATCGCACCACCGCATCGCGCATCGAGGAGCCGGTTTGAAACGCATCGCTTCCGTTCTGCTGCTGGCCTGCGGCAGCGCCGCTGCCGCGACGAGTCCGGTCCACTACGGTCTGTTCGGCGACCTGCATGTCGCACGGCCCGCCGATACTGCGACGCGCACCCTGATGTTCGTTTCCGACGCGAATGGCTGGGACGCACGCGAGGACGCCTACGCCGATGCGCTCGCCGCCGGCGGCAGCTTCGTCGTCGGCATCGACCTGCCGAGCTACCTCAAAGAACTCGACGGCATCGCGGGCGACTGTGCGTATCCGGCCGCGCACGTCGAGGAAGTCAGCCACTGGATACAGCGCCACGAGAACATGGCGAACTATTCCGCGCCGTGGCTGGTCGGTCTCGAGCGCGGCGCGACACTGGCCTATGCGATCGCGGCGCAGGCACCCGCCGGCACGTTCGCCGGACTCGCGACACTCGGTTACGAATTCGACTGGCGCCTTTCGCGCAAGCTGTGCGGCGGCGATGCGGGCGAAGCCAGCGTCGCCGACGGCGTGCGCGGATTCCGCGTCGTGCCGGTCGCGCGGCTCGGCAGTCCCTGGCTGCCGCAGCCCTATGCGCCGGGCGCCGCGATCGACGGTATCGGACACGAGATCGCGCGGCTGCGCGACCGTGTGCTGCCGCCGTCGTCGAGCCGACGCGACGGCCCGCAGGCGCTGGCTGCCGTGCTCAATCGCTGGGACCGCCGCGACGCGCGCCGGCGCGCGCCGTTGCCGCAGGACGTCGCCGACCTGCCCCTGACCGACATCGCGCCGACGACGACGGCGAACGGCCGCATCGCGATCGTGCTGACCGGCGACGGCGGCTGGGCGGGCCTCGATCAGGGCGTCGCCGAAGCGCTCGCCGCCGACGGCGTGCGGGTCATCGGTTTCTCGACGCTCAAATTCTTCTGGAAGGAGCGCACGCCCGACGACGCGGCCGCGGCGGTCGCGCGCGTCGTCGGCCACTACGCGGCGGAAAATCCTGACGCGCGCTTCGCGCTGATCGGCTATTCCTTCGGCGCGAGCCTGGTGCCGGTCGTGCTCAACCGGCTTCCCGATGCGGCGCGCGAGAAGATCGATCTGCAGTTCCTGATCTCGCCCGACGACGAAGCCGTGTTCGAGATCAAGGTCGGCGACTGGTTCGGCGGCGCGCATCACGACGGCGCACTGCCGATCGCGCCGGAACTCGCGCAGACCGCGATACCGGCGTTCTGCCTGCACGGCCAGGACGAAGACGACAGTCCGTGCCCGAAGCT
>CAMLSI010000510.1 GCA_946482585.1 uncultured Lysobacteraceae bacterium | reverse complement strand
TGCGAATAGGTGAACCACGGCATGAAGATCAGGCGCGCCTGCGGCAGCCAGTCGAACACGAGGCCTTCGCCTTCGCCGTAGTACGAGCCCCAGGCGCCGTTGAGACCGATCTGGTCGACGCGGATCGCCGCATCGTTCACGAACGCACGCGCCGCCGCGCGGTCCGCGCCAGCGACGCGGCCGACACCGCCTCGCGCGGCGGTGCCGCCGTAGCTGCAATCGTCGGCGGCGCAGGCAATCGTCGTGGACGAGAGCGCGTTGCCGGTTTCGACGGAATAGCTGCCCAGGTCCCAGCGGCCTTCGCCGGTGCCGAATACGACGACGCTGTGGGTGGACGCATCGTAGTCCGCGGCATCGCCGTTCACGACCTTGCGCCAGCGGCGGTTGCCGCCTTCGCGACGCACCACGTCGAGCGCGACGCGCGCATTGACGAGTGCGGTGCCTGAGCGGCGTTCGACGACGACGGAATCGCCGGCGAGATGCAGGAACGAGGTCGGATTCACGACATCGTCGAGGCCGCGCTTCCAGCGCACGTTGCCGTCGCCGTCGATCATCCACGCGAACATTTCCGACGAGGCCTGCGTGACCTTGCCGACGACGAACACGTTTTCGTCGTCGTCGATGCGCACCTGCTGCGGCTGGATGCCGATCGCCGGCAGATCGAGCGTGTAGACGACGCGGCCGTTCTTGTTGCGGCGGACCAGCTCGCCCTGGTCGCTCGTCGACGGCGTCGTCGCGAGCCGTTCGACCACGACGGAATCGCCGTCGTTGTTGAAATCGCCGAGCGGCGTGCGCTCCGTCGTCGACACGTGGATTTCGGAACCGCCGGACGGATCGTAGAGCTGCACGCCGTTGTAGAGGTAGGAGAGGACGAGGTGGTTGTCCTCGCGCAGGCGGAACGTGGTCGGCGGCAGCGGATTGCGCGAGCGGAAATTCACCGGCTCTTCGATCGTGCGCGACCAGATCGAACGCCCGTCGGCGGCGGCGATGCAGCGCACGCGGTTGTCGGGCTCGCCCTGCACGGCCTGCACTTCGGACACGCAGACGCGATCGTTCGTCGCCGTGGCCTGCGCGAGGTCGAACGCGCCGGGGTATTCGAGATCCCAGGCGACGCTGCCGCTCGCTGTGATGCGGCGCACGCGATAGCTCGTCGCGCCGTCGGCCGCGCTGACGACGAACGTGTCGCCCTGCGCGTTGGCCGCAAGCGCACGCGCGCGGACCTGCAGCGGGGTGGACAACTGCGTGTCTTCCACGACGATCGTGCCCTGCGCGTCGAGTTCGACCAGGCGGCGGACGCCGGCTTCGCGCGCGCCGATCAGCAGCACGTGTCCGTTCGCTTCGCGCGCGAGCGAGGTGACGGTCGTCACCGGCAGTTCGCGGTCGTAGCTCAGTGCGCCGGCCGCGCTGAAGCCGAGCAGGCGCAGGCGTTGCGCCGATCCGCTGAGCGCGGTGGTCAGCACCGTGGCCCCACCGTTCGCTGCGACGTGCAGCGAACAGCCCGCGCCGGGCGCGGCGCGCGCGTCGCCGATGCCGGCCGGCAGGGGCTGCGTCCAGAGCACGGCGCCGCTCGCCGACACGCGCGTGAGCTGCGCGCCGCTGCGATCGACCGTGTCGAGCGAATAGACGCTGCCGTCCTGGCCGAGCGCGATGACCGCGATCGCCGAATTCGGGCCCAGCGTCTGTGTCGCCTGCCAGCGCTGCTGACCGTTGTCGTCGAGGCAGAGGCGGACGACGCCGCTGCCGCCGGCCTGGCGCGCGGCGGCGCAGCTGAGACCGAAGCCGCCCGCGACCGCGGTGAATTCGAGCTGCGCGCTCGCATCGGTCCAGGCCCAGCGCTGGCGGCCCTGGCGATCGAAGCGCGCGAGCTGCGCAGCGCCCTGTCCCGGTGTCGTGCTGCTGCGGCCGGCAATCAGCAGATCGCCGTTCTGTGCGTCGACCGCACGCTGCGGCCGCTGATAGCGCAGCGGTGCCGGCTCCTCGCCGACGGTGCGGGCGACGACCGGAAACGCGGTCGGCGTCAGCGTGGCGCGCAGGCTGCCGTCCGCGGCGAGGCGCTGCAGGTTGTCGGTGGTTTCGATCCAGCTGCCGCCGGCCGCGTCGGTCAGCACGAGCAGCGGCGATACGTTGCGCTGCCACACGATCTGGCCCTGCGCATCGAAGCGGCGCAGGCGGTTCGCTGCGTTCTCCGCCAGCAGCACGCCGCCGTCGGGCATCGCGATCAGGCGCGATGTCGGTGCCGTCTTCGTCGCGATCGTGATCTGGCTGCCGGACTGGCGTTGCAGCACGGTCGCGTCGCCGCGTTGCACGAGCAGCCAGCGGGCGCCGTTCACGGCGGCGACGTCGACGACCTGGGCCGAGGTCGTGCCGGTGCTCGGCAGTGTCTGGTCCCAGCCGGCGGCGACGGCGGCCTGAGCGGCGATGCCGCCCAGCACGAGCGAAGTGAGCCGGCCGGAGCAGCGGGCAGCGGCGCGCAATGCACGATTCATACGGATTCCCTGTGGCGAAACGAACGCAGTGTTAGTAAGACGTGATCCCGCGCGCCATCCCCTAGTCAGGGCGGATGTTGCGCCGGTGATGATTTCGGCGACGCCCGCGAGGGTAGGCGGGCTCTGCCTCGGCGGACACCGGACATGACGAGGGCCGCACGCGGCGGCCCTCGTCGATCCGGTGCGCCGCTGAGGTTTACTTCAGCTTGGCGTCGGTGCGCAGCGCGTCGGCGCGATCGGTCTTTTCCCACGAGAACGCGGTGAACGTCTCGCCGTTGTCGAGCTTCACGTCGTACGGCGTGCGGCCGAAATGACCGTAGCTCGCCGTCTGCTGGTACATCGGGTGGACCAGGTCCAGCATCTTGATGATGCCGTACGGGCGCAGGTCGAAGTGCTTGCGGATCAGCTTCTCGATCTTGTCGTCGCTGATCTTTCCGGTGCCGAAGGTCGTGACCGAGATCGAGGTCGGTTCGGCGACGCCGATCGCGTACGAGACCTGGATTTCGCAACGGTCGGCGAGGCCGGCCGCAACGACGTTCTTCGCGACATAGCGCGCCGCATAGGCCGCCGAACGGTCGACCTTGGACGGATCCTTGCCCGAGAACGCGCCGCCGCCGTGGCGCGCCCAGCCGCCGTAGGTATCGACGATGATCTTGCGGCCGGTCAGGCCGCAGTCGCCGACCGGACCGCCGATGACGAACTTGCCGGTCGGATTGATGTGGAACTTGGTGCCCTTGTGGATCCACTTGGACGGCAGCACCGGCTTGATGATCGATTCCATGACGGCCTCGACCAGTTCCTTCTGCTTCACGCCCGGATCGTGCTGCGTCGACAGGACGACGGCGTCGATCGCCGTGGCCTTGCCGTCTTCATAGCGCAGCGTGACCTGGCTCTTGGCGTCCGGACGCAGCCACGGCAGCGGCGACTTCTTGTGCTTGCGCACCTTGGCCTGCTGCTCGACGAGGCG
>CAMLSI010000509.1 GCA_946482585.1 uncultured Lysobacteraceae bacterium | reverse complement strand
TCGCGATTGCGCGTCTCGTAGTCGCCGCGCACGCGCAGATAGACCGGCTCGGCGACCGCGCTGCGCTTTTCCTCGAGCTGCTGCAGACGCTCGGCAAGAATGTCCTGCTCGGCTTTCAGCGTCTTGAGCGCGTCGACAGCGCTGACATCGATGGCTTCCAGTGCCGCGATCCGCTCGTTGCTCATGACCTTCTCCGTACCGCGTCTCAGGATGCGACCAATTCTATGTCGATAGTGCCGAAACGTAGCCGGTCGCCCGGCTTGACCGCGACGGCCGTTCCGGTGGCGATGCGCTGGCCGTTCACGAACGTACCGTTGGCCGTTCCGACCTCCTCTCGCACGAACAATTCCGTGCCCTGACGCAGCAGCTTGGCATGCCGGCGGCTGAGGCTGCGCGCCACATCGAGCGGTCCGAGATTGATCTCGGGCGTGGTTCCGGTGACCGGATCGACGCGACCGACCAGGTATTCATCGCGACCCGGCTCCAGCACGAAACGCTGCCCGCTCGCCGGGTGCTGCAGCGCGAGCGCGCTTGCCGTCGCGCCCGACGGTGCGCGCGCGGACGGAACCGGCGCCGCGGCAGGCGGCGAGGGCGCCGCGACCGGCACCGGCGACACGACGGCGGACGGCGCCGCCGCGACCGGTGCGCTCGGCGCCTGTCCCGGCGCGTCCCGCAAACGCTGCAGCTCCTGCTGAAGTTCGCTGACGCGCTGCTCCGCGCGCCGCTGGCGCAGCGCGAGCTTGCGCATGATGCGCACGGCAATTTCCACATTTTGCCGCAGCAGCTCGGCAAACGCGCCGCGCTCGATCCTGAGCAGTCGGCAATCGGTTCGCGCGACCGCCGAGGCGAAGCGAGGCTGGTCCTCCAGCACGGCCATTTCACCGAGAAAGTCGCCGGTTTCGAGCACGGCGATCGGCTCGCTGCCGCGAGCGCTGCGCAGAATCGCGATGCTCCCGGATTCGACGATATACATCTCCGACCCGGCGTCGCCTTCGCGAAACAGGTATTGTCCCGCGGGAACGTCGACGTAAAGCTCGCTTGCCTTGGCCATTGCTTTCCGTGCCCGTCGCGAACGTAGTCGCTCGATTATGCCGAGCGCTTCAATTGAGCGGCAACCGCAGCGAGGAGCCTCGCGCAAAGCGTGCACCGCTTCACCTGCCGAACACGGCCCGGGTCGCTTTTCGCACACGGGCAACGCGCCGATACTGCACGCAGATCCTCTCGAGAAAGCGCCGCCATGCGACTTGCCGGCAAACTCCTGCTGTCCCTGCTCGCGCTGTGCCCGGCAGCAGACGCCGCGACGACGGTGCGTCTGCCGGCCTGGGCCTGCAACGGCAACAACGATCGCATTTTTCGTAGCGGGGTGCAGAACGGCGAGTTCGTGCCGTCGATGCCGAGCCACGGCAGCGGCGGTGCCTCGCCGGGCCGGCAGTTGCGCACGCTGGCCATCACCGGTCTCGGCAACGGCACGCAGAAGATCCACCTCTACATACCGTCGAACTACAACCCGGCCTATGCCACTCCGCTCGTGATCGCATTGCACGGCACGGCCGGCGACCCGGCCAATGCCGACCTCTACGCCCAGGACATCCGCAACACCTGGCAGAGCGTCGCCGTCTCGCGCGGCTTCATCGTCGCCGCGCCCGTCGCCAACGGCGCGAACGGTTCCTGGCGCGACGGAGCCAGCACCGTGCCGAACGACTACACCTTTCTCGCCGCGGTGGTCGCCGATCTGCGCGCAGCCTACAACGTCGACGACAGCCGCGTTCAGCTCTGGGGCTTTTCCGCAGGCGGCCACGTCGCGCACGACCTGCTCGTCAACGGAGCCGTGCCCGCACTGGACGAGTTCCATGTGTCGTCCTACGCAGTCAGTGCGGCGCGGCTGTTCTCGCTCGCCTGCCTCGGCGACACCGAGGCGCAGTGCCAGCAGCGCCTCGATACGCAGACGCGCAAACTACCGTTCGCGCTGTACCTGGGCACGGCCGATCCGATGTACGGTCCGCCATACAACGCGGTCGACGATCCGCCGCGTTTCGAGGCTGCCGGCTGGGTCATGTACGACACGGTCAGCTACTACGTTTTCGGCGGTGGTCACACTTACGAATCCGGCCATTTCGCCGACCTCTGGAACTTCTTCTGCCGCTTCGGCCTGAGCCCGTGATGGCCGTCCGGCGGAGGGCGGAAATGGCCCTGTTTTTGGTTGCGACGCGTCAAAAGCGACTGATATAATCCCGCTGCTTAGCGACCGGTGCGCGTACCGCGCGGTGCGTAGACCGGGCAACCGTCAGGGCAATCCAGTGAGAAATTCCATCGCCGCCGGCCGGCGACTGGCCACTCGGATCGTGTTCGCCCAGGCGGGAGTTTCCCTTCTGATGGCATTGCTGTTTCTGGCGCAGGGATCGCGTCCGGCGACAGGCGCCCTAGCGGGCGGCCTGCTCGTGGCAGCGGGAACGATCCTGCTGGCGGCGCGCATGTTCCGCAGCGATGCGATCAGCGGGCCGATGGCGTTCTGGGGTTTGCTACTCGGCACGCTGTTGAAATGGATCTTGCTGGTAGGCGGACTCATCAGCCTGCTCGGCGTATGGCGATTGCCGCCGACGGCGGTAATCACGGGTTTCACTGCAGCACTGCTCGTGCATCTGGCAGGACTGCGGTTCAAGGAATAGCGGAGTTCTTGTGAGCACCGAGGCAGCGACGGGCGGTCTGAACGAATACATCACCCACCACTTGACCCATAACCTGGTCAAGCTGGGTACGGGCTTCCACCTCGATACGTGGCTGGTGTCCCTCGTGCTGGGCCTGCTGTTCGTACTGTGGTTCGGCCTGAAGGCGCGCAAGGCGACGGCCGGCGTGCCGAGCAAGGGCCAGGCCTTCGTCGAGATCATCGTCGAGTTCGTCGACGGCCAGGTCAAAGACACCTTCCACGGCGACCGCCGCTCGGTCACGCCGCTTGCGCTGACCATCTTCATGTGGATCGTGTTCATGAACACGATGGACCTGATCCCGCTCGACCTGCCGGGCTGGCTCGTCCATGCCACGGCCGGTGCCGAAACCGCGCACCACACGTATTTCCGCATGGTCCCGACCGCGGACCTCAATACGACGCTGGCCCTTTCGGTCTCCGTGTTCTTCATCCTGATCGGTCATGCCCTCGCCGCCAAGGGCGGTTTCGGCTTCGGCAAGGAACTTCTGACCGCGCCGTTCCATGCGCACGGCCCGCTGGCCATCGTGCTCGCGCCGGTCAACCTCTTCATGAACATCATCGAGTGGCTGGTCAAGCCGGTTTCGCTGGCCATGCGACTGTTCGGCAACATGTACGGCGGCGAGCTCGTTTTCATGCTGATCGCCGGTCTGCTCGCGGGCTGGGTGACGTTCGTGCCGGGCATCATCGCCAACACGGCCTGGGCGATCTTCCACATCCTGATCATCCTGCTGCAGGCCTTCATCTTCATGA
>CAMLSI010000508.1 GCA_946482585.1 uncultured Lysobacteraceae bacterium | reverse complement strand
GGCCTGCTCGGTCGAGTCGACGGCATGGGTTTCGCCGTCCACCAGGGCCACTTCCACGCCCACCACCGGATAGCCTTGCGGGCCTTCGGCCAGCGCAGCGCGCACGCCCTTCTCAGTGGCGGCGACGAAGCCCGCCGGCACCACGCCGCCGCGCGTGCAGTCGACGAACACGACGGCCTCGTCGTCGCGCGGCACCAGGTTCAGCCGCACGCGCGCGAACTGGCCGGCGCCGCCGTTCTGCTTGTCGAGCTTGCCCTCGACGCCGAGCATCGCGCGGCGCGGCCGTTCCTGGTAGGCCACGCGCGGCGTGCCGACCGACACGTCCAGGCCCCATTCCTTGCGCAAACGTTCCACTTTCACCTCCAGATGCAATTCGCCCATGCCCCAGATCAGGCTCTCGCCGGTGTCCGCGTCGGTGCCGGCGCGGAACGACGGATCCTCCTGCGCCAGGCTCGCCAGCGCCTGGCCGAGCCGGAACAGATCGCCGGCCTTGGCTACGAGACGCCAGGACAACACCGGCGGCTGGATCGCGATGGCTTCCAGGCGCAGCGGCCGTGCCGGCGCGCTGAGGCTCTCGCCGCTCGCGGCGTCCTTCCAGCCGGACACGGCCACGATCTCGCCGGCTTCGGCCACGGACACATCGCTGCCCCGGCCGGCCTGGATCGAGAGCAGGCGGCCGATGCGCACGCGGCGGCCGCGTTGCGAGGCCCACACCGTATCGCCGACGCGCAGGCGTCCCGAGTACACGCGGACGAAGGCGAGCGGTCCGTGTTCCTGCTGCTCGATCTTGAACACCAGGGCCGCGAGCGGCCCATCCGCATCGGGCGGCAGCGCCACGCTGCCGGCGTCGCCGTCGGCCTGCACCGCCGGCCGGTCCTGCGGCGAGGGCAGATAGTCGACGACCGCGTCGAGCACCAGTTCCATGCCCTTGGTCTTGAAGGCCGAGCCGGCGATCACGGGCACACCGGCACCGGCGAGCGTCGCGCGGCGCAGGGCCGCTGCCAGCCCGGCGGCGTCGATCTCCGCATCGCGCAGGAACGCCTCGGCCAGCGTGTCGTCGTGCTCGGCCACCGCGGCAATCAGGTCCTCGCGCAGCGACGCATGAGCGGCCTCGTCATCGGCGTTCCAGGCGCGGACGAGCGTGCCCGCGTCGGTCCAGTCGACGATGCGCCGGCCGACCAGGTCGACCCAGCCGTACAGGCCGCCTTCGGCGCCGAGCGGGCGTCCCAGCGGCCACACGCGGGCACCGAGGCGCTCACGCAGCTGCGCCATGACGCGGTCGAAGTCGGCGCCGGTGCGATCCATCTTGTTGACGAAGGCTACGAGCGGCACGCCGTGCCGGCGCGCCTGGCGCCACACGGCTTCGGACTGCGGCTGCACGCCGGCGACGGCGCAGAACACGGCGACCGCGCCATCGAGCACGCGCAGCGAACGTTCCACTTCGATGGCGAAATCGATGTGTCCCGGCGTGTCGATGAGCGTGAGCCGATGGCCGGCCCAATCGAGGTTCACCGCGGCCGCGCCGATGGTGATGCCGCGCTCGCGCTCGATCTCGGAATAGTCCGTAGTGGCGGCGCCGTCGTGTACTTCACCCATGCGGTGGATGGCGCCGGCTTTCCACAGCAGCCGTTCGGTGAGCGTGGTCTTGCCCGCGTCGATGTGGGCGATGATGCCGAGGTTGCGGCGACGCGAAAGGGGAGTGCGGTTCATGAAAAATCTCGCTGAAGTGCCAACGGAAACGAGGCCGCACGCCGGGGTTGGCAACGAGACGGGCGGCTAGGGGGACGCGTCTTCAGCGGTGGTATTCACGACACCTTCTCCTCGGAACGGTTTGGAATGGACGGGGAAAATCCGGGCCAAAAAAAAACACCCTTGCGGGTGTTCTCGGCGATGCGTTCGATGCGGACCGTCTGTCCTTCGAAGCTATCGGCGCAGGCACACCCGATCCGCGCACTGGCGCAGGGTCTTGATCAAGATCAGCAGCGGCATGGCCGGCATCGGCGTGTCCTGGGGCGAAACGGCGGCGGAGTCTGCGCAACGTGATGGCGGACGTCAAGAATGCAAGTCGCCGCAGGCTCCGCACGGACTGCGGGGGCGTTCGCGCCGGCTTCTCGACAGGACTGCCGCCGCACGGGACGGAGCCGGCCTCGCCATGATCATGCGGCGGCAAGTGGCCGAACCGGACAACGGACGAGCACGCTTCTCGTCCCGCCGCAATCGAAGCGCCGGTCAAAGGGATCACTATTTCGCCATGAAATTTTTTAATGACTCAATAAACTCTGTTATTGCAATAACGTATAAAAAATCATTTGGAAATATTTCTAACGATCCCGATCGGGCGTATCGTGCGCCGGCACGGTCACCCACGGGAGAATCTCCATGCAGGCCAGATCGCAGTCGCAGTGGTTGCGCGCGTCGCTCGCCGCCGGTTGTCTAGGCGTCTGCAGCGCGTTGTGGATAGGACCGGCGCATGCCGGCGCGGAAGAGCCGATCGCGTATATCGGCCATGGCGCGTTCTTCGAAGCGTCCGGCAGACAGATCACGCCGACGCAGGAATTCGTCGCCGAGGCGCAGGCCTGGTATCGCGCCGACCTGTCGTCGCGTCTCGACGAGCGCAAGGCGTTCGAATTCGCTCAGTTCGAGAACGACCTGTTCGACGGCGTGCCGGCGAAGGGTCAGGCACGGCTCGTGTTCGAGCAGCGCGCGCTCGAATGGCTGTATGCGAATTCGGCGCGGCAGCCGAACGACGACCGCACGCTCGGCAAGCTGCGCGCACTCGATTTCGCGCTGACGTTCGACATGCGCGAGCGCGCGGATGCGAAGGAGGTCGGGCAAGGCGTGCCGTTCGTGCTCCCGCCGCCGCTCGCGAAGAAGCTCGCCGGCGTGCGCGCGCTGCAGGCGCAGGGCGAGGCGGGCGTCAAGACCGCGACGACGAATTCGGGCGTCGCGTACACCAACGAGTGCATCGCGGCCGCCGTGCCGATCCCGCCGTCGATCGGCGTGATGGATCCGGCCGGGCTCGCGGGCTGGAAGTCGCAGGGCTTCATCCCGCAGGCGCTGCAGTTCATCGTCGGCACGCCGGCCGAACTGCGCACCTACCGCAGCCTGTCGCCGCTCGGCATGTGCTACGCGCTACCGCGCTATTCGAACAACGCGATGACGACCGTCGCGCTCGACGGCGTGATCTGCCTGAGCGAAGTCACGTCGAAGGTGTGCATCTGGGACAACCAGATGTCCGGCACGACGTTCTCGTTCGCGTCCGGCGCGACGATACCGATCGGCGCGCCGAACCTGTCGGTCGATCCGCTCGGCCGCTACCAGGCCGGCGGCAACGAGCTGCTCGGCGGCCAGGGCGGCGTCTGCACGGACTGCCATGCCGGCGAAAACCCGTTCATCACGCATCCGAAGGCGAACCTCGGTTCGTACCTGTGGGAAAACCTGTGGCAGGTGCAGAACCTG
>CAMLSI010000507.1 GCA_946482585.1 uncultured Lysobacteraceae bacterium | reverse complement strand
CGTGCCGACGACCATGCGCGCCGGTTCTTCGAAGGTCCCTGGGTACACAAGCACGGCGGCCGCTACTACCTGTCGTATTCCACCGGCAACACGCACCTGCTGTGCTATGCGGTGGGCGACAGTCCGTATGGCCCGTTCACGTACGGCGGCGTGATCCTCACGCCGGTCGTCGGCTGGACCACCCATCATTCAATCTGCGCGTTCGATGGCCAGTGGTACCTGTTCTACCACGACGCCCTGATGTCGGGCGGCGTCACGCACCTGCGCTCCGCCAAGTGCACGGTGTTGCACCACGACGCGGACGGACGCATCCGCACCATCGATCCATATGGTGGCTGACCCGCCGTCGCCGCGCGACGATGCGCTGGCGCCGATGCCGGCCGGGCCGCTGCACTGGTTGCGCACAGAGCGCCTGCAGGTGGCGCTCGCGCCGGACGCCGGCGGTCGCGTGGCGCAGATCCGTTTCGATGGAAGGGAGTGGCTGGTCGGGCCGGACGACGGCTGGCCCGCGACCATCGCGTGGGGCTGCTATCCGATGGTGCCGTGGGCGGGTCGGATGCGCGCTGGACGATTCGCATTCGGCGGCGCGGCGCACACGCTGCCGGTGAACTTCGGCGGGCATGCGATCCACGGCGTCGGATTCTCGCGGCCCTGGCAGATCGACGTGCTGGAGGCGGACAGCGCGCAACTGTCGCTCGTGCTTCCCCAGGACGGTCACTGGCCGTTCGGCGGCACGGCGACGCAGGCAGTGCACCTGGAGGGCGACCGGCTGCTGCTCGAACTCGCCGTGCGGGCAGGTACGCAGGCCATGCCGGTCGCACTCGGGTGGCACCCCTGGTTCCCCAAACCCGACAGACTGGTGTTCAGCCCTGATGCCATGTATCCGCGCGACACCGACGGCATCGCCACGTTGCCGCGCACACCGCCCAGCGCCGGTCCGTGGGATGACTGTTTCGTCGCCAACAACGACATCGCCCTGCAGCGGGGCGACCAGGTGCTGCGCCTGAAGGCCGACACCGACCACTGGGTGGTCTACGACGCCGCCGCGCATGCCACCTGTGTCGAGCCGCAGACGGGCCCGCCCGATGCGTTCACGCTTGCGCCGCGCGTGCTGTCGCCCGGTCAGAGGACGTCGTTGTCCTTCGAACTCGCCGGGGAGTCCGGCAAGGGGAGGGCGGAATGAATACACAGCTGCGAGGGGTCGCTCCACGGATGGCATCCGCCTACCGGATTCGCACCGTGGCAGTCCGCTGCATCGCGTTCGCGCTATTGGTGTGGACCTTCGCCGCGCCCGTCCATGCGCAGAACGACGCGATGACCGCCATCGCCGCGCCGCCGCAGCCGGACGCGATTCCGCTTGGTCCGCCAGACGCCACGGACAGCCAAGTGGCCGAAGCCTGGCACCGGCAGTACGGCAGCGTGTTCGTGCGCAATGTCGACCGCGCCACGCTCACGCCGTTCCTGCCGGATCCGGCGAAAGCCACCGGCACGGCCGTGATCGTGGCGCCGGGCGGCGGCTTCCGCGCGTTGTCGATGCAGAACGAAGGATGGGAGGTCGCGCGCGCCCTCGCAGACCGGGGTGTCGCCGCCTTCGTGCTGAAGTACCGGCTGCAGCGGACACCCGATAATCTCGACGGCTTCGCGCAATCGATGCAGGCGATGCTGGCCGGCCCCGTGCCTGCGCACCGCACGGATCCGCTGGCGTCGATACCGCAGCTCGCGCCGCAACTGGCCGATGCGCGCGCAGCGTTCGCCTTGGTCCGCAGCCGCGCCAGTGAGTGGGGCGTGGACCCGCACCGCATCGGCATGGTCGGCTTCTCCGCCGGCGCCATGCTGACGCTGGCGACGACGTTGGCGGTCGACGACGCCGACCCTGCGTTCATCGGCATGATCTACGGACCCTTGGCTGCGGTCGAGGTGCCCGCGGATGCGCCACCGCTGTTCGTCGCGATCGCGGCCGACGATGGCCTGTTCGCTGATGGCGGTTTCGGGTTGGTCGAAGCGTGGCGCACGGTACGGCGCCCGGTGGAGTTCCATTTCTACGAACAGGGCGGCCATGGTTTCGGCATGTACGCCAAGCCGACGACGAGCACGGGCTGGTTCGAGGCGTTCGCCGCCTGGATGGCAATGCACGGCTGGCTTGCGCGCATGGGGCAGGGCACTGAACCGGCCACGCAGGAGAACACACGATGAGGATCGGCCACTTTGCATGCGTGCCGCTGTTGGCGATGCTGTTTGCGCTTCCGGTCTCGGCGCAGGTAGCCGGGGAAGGCGCGCCGTCGGTGACGCCGCGCTCGAATCCACTGATACGCGACAAGTTCACCGCCGACCCGGCGCCCCTGGTGGTCGGCGACCGTCTCTATCTCTACGTCGGGCACGACCAGGCGCAGCGCGACGAGATGTTCAACATGCGCGAGTGGCTGGTCTATTCGACGACGGACATGGCGACCTGGGTCGACCATGGGCCGATCATGAAGGTGGCCGATTTCGCCTGGGCCAAGGCGGACGCGTGGGCCTCGCAGGCGATCGAGAAGGACGGACGCTTCTGGTTCTACGCGGCGGTCGAGCATGACGATGCGCATCCGGGCAAGGCCATCGCAGTGGCGGTATCCGACACGCCGACCGGTCCTTTCGTCGACGCGAAGGGCGCGGCGTTGATCACCAACGAAATGACGCCCAAGGGCACGCACAGCTGGGAGGACATCGATCCGACGGTCTTCACCGACGACGATGGCACCACCTGGATCGCCTGGGGCAACCGGCAGTGCTACATCGCGCGGCTCAAGCCGAACATGATCGAGCTCGACGGCCCGATCACCGAGATCACGCCGCCGCATTTCGAAGAAGGGCCGTGGCTGCACAAACGCGGGGATCTTTACTACCTGACGTACGCTTCGCTGGACCGCGCGACGCACCGGGATGAAAAGGTCTCCTATGCGACGGCGACCTCACTGGCCGGTCCGTGGACGTACCGTGGCGAGCTGACGGGCTCCGGCAGGTACAGCTTCACGATCCATCCGGGCATCGCCGAGTTCAAGGGCCGCTGGTACCTGTTCCTGCACAACGCCGCACTCGCCATCGGCGACCAGAACGGTGCGATCGGACGGCGTGCGGTGACGGTCGAGCACCTGCAGTACAAGCCGGATGGGAAGATGAAGCCGGTAGTGCAGACGGACGCGGGGATATCGGTGGGGCCGCCTTAGGGCGCCGACAGCCAGATCTCGGTATATTCGTAATTTCGCATAATGCCTATTATGTCACCGAGGGTTCGGGGGGATTGGGGCTGGTGGGCCCAGCTCCTGCGCTGGTGGCTGGCATGGAAGCTGCGTGGGACCAAGTCCGTGCCGACAGGGAGCTTTAAAGAATGCATCGTAGATCTCGCAGACTGGCACGCCCGACACTTCGGCACGCGTGCTGGTTGAGGATCGCTATCCGCCGTCATTCATCCATGGGACGCTCAGGCGTAGGCAAACCTTCTTCAAGCAGCACTCGCCTTA
>CAMLSI010000506.1 GCA_946482585.1 uncultured Lysobacteraceae bacterium | reverse complement strand
GTCGCCGCGACCGCGGCGACGCGCGGAACCGTCACGGCAGGTACGTCACGCTGAGCTTCGCCGACGCGCCCTTGTCGATCCAGACATAGTTCGTCGTCGTCGGATTCGCGTTGAAGCGCAGCCGCACTTGCGTGCGTCCGGTCTTCGCGATCGCGGCGAGTCCGGCGGCGGAGAACACGGTGCTGGACTGACTGCCACCCGTGAACGCGGCGAGCTCGGCCACGCCGGCAGCCGTCGTCGCCGCACCCCAGTCCGTCGCTTCGATCGCGCAATTGCCGATGCAGCCGCTCTGCACGTCGACGAGCAGTGTATTGCCCGCGGGATTGCTCCAGGGATTGCCCGACGCGCTGCGGTAGGCGACCGTCACGGTCGCGCTCGTGATCGTCGCGCCGTCGGGAATCGCGGCGGTGTCGAACGACAGCAGGCTGCGATTGAACAGACCGTCGCTGCCGCGGCCTATCGCGAGTCCGTAGAGACCTTCGAGCGTGCCGACGGCCGCGCTGCCGCCGCCGGCATTGGCCTTCACGTAGCCGTCGTTCGCGTCTTCGTTGGCGAACACCTGTGTCACCGGCGTGCCGCCGTTGCCACCACCGGTCACGGTCACGCCGACCGGCGCGGAGTGGCCGACGTTGCCGGCGAGGTCGTAGGCGCGTGCCAACAGCACGTGCGCGCCGTTGCTGGCGCTCGCCGCGTTCCAGTTCAGCGTGTACGGCGCCGAGGCATCGCTGCCGAGCGCATTGCCGTCGAGCAGGAACTCGACGCGGTCGACTGCCACGTCGTCGCTCGCGTTCGCCGCGAGCGCGACGGTACCGCTGACGATGCTCGCGTCGGCCGGCGCGGTCAGGACCACGGTCGGCGCGACGCCGTCGAGGTCGTCGAGACCCCAGAAGCGCGCGATGTAGTAGCTCGAACAGATGTTGACGTCGAGCACGAACGCGCCGGCCGTGCCGCATTGGGTCTCGCCGCTGCCCGGATCGACGGGTGTGCCGTGGCCCATGCCCGCGATCGTGTAGGTCTCGACGCGCGGTTGTCCTGATGTATCGGTGTATACCTTGTGCGCCTGGCCCGCGACAGTGTCGGACACCTCGGCGGTCTGGTCGATGCCGTGGACGTTGGTCCACTGCTGCATGAGCTCGGTCAGGTTGGCCGGACGCACGACGAAGTCGGCGTCGCCGTGCCAGATCGACACCGGCGGCCAGGGGCCGGTCCACGACGTCGCGGCGCGCACCTTGTCGCCCCATTGCGCCGGCGTCAGGTCGGAGCCGGGATTCATGCAGGCATTCGCCGCACTCTGGCTCGTCGCGCAGCGATAGGGCAGGCCCGACAGGATCGCGCCGCCGGCGAACAGTTCGGGATAGGTCGCGAGCATCACGGCGGCCATGGCGCCGCCCGCAGACAGCCCGGTCACATAGGTGCGCGCCGGCGCGCTTCCGTGATCGGCGACCATGCGGGCGATCATCTGACGGATCGACAGCGCCTCGCCCTGGTCGCGCGCGATGTCGCCGGCAACGAACCAGTTGAAACAGTTGCCCGCGTTGTTCGCGCTCTGCTGCTGCGGCAGCAGCAGCGCGAAATGCCAGCGGTCGGCGAGCATCTGCCAGCCGGTCTCGGCATCGTAGCTCGCCGCCGTCTGCGAACAGCCGTGCATCGCGACGACGAGCGGCGCGTCGGCCGGCAAGCCTGCCGGGACGTACTTGAACATGCGCAGGTTGCCGGGATTCGTGCCGAATCCGGTCACCTCGGTTTGCGCCAACAGCGGCGCCGACGCAGCGAGCAGGCAGCACAGCAGCCAGCGGCGCGCGCGCAACGACGCGGCGCCGGGACGAAACGAAACAGGCATGGCCGTATCCTCAGGGGCGGGAAACAAGGCGTGCGCAGTGAGCCACAGTGCTGCGACGCCGCACACTGTCCGAAGGGGAAAGTTGCGCTGCAACATCGGTCGGCGAGCTCGCGCGATCGACTCGGAAAACGCCATCGCGTGTTCCGTTCCGGCGTCGTCGCGAAGCGAGCGGCGCGATTCCGTACGCTGCGATGCGAAGCGCGGAAGCGTCTCTTCGAAAGCGGCGGGAGAGCCGTCGATTTGCAGCGACGGGCGCGTTTGCCGGTCTCGTCCGCAGCACGGGCACGATTTGCGCAAGGGAGGCAAAACCCTGGCACGGTAGCGACGCGTCGCCTCGCTATCATCAAATCCCCGTCGTGCTCGCTGCGCGGAAATGAGGCAAGTCATGCAATCGTCGATATCGCGCTTTGTGCATGAGCACGAGAACTATTTTTTTGCGCTGGAGCCGCCGCTGGCGGCACGCGCACTCATCGTCGAACAGGCCGACCGCATCGCGCGCGAGCACGCGCTCGGCGGTCGTGCGGTCAAGTTCTGTTGTCTGCATGTGACGCTCTGCGGCATCGGTCGCGCCGAACGTTTGTGCGAGCCGTTGCTGCCCGCACTGCGGCGCGCGGCGAACGCGATCCGCGCGGCAGCGGTCGAGGTCGGCTTCGACCGGTTCGCGACGTTCCGCATCGGCGGCGACAGCCATGCGCTGGTGTTGCGCGGCACACCCGAGACCGGTTTTGCGCTGCGTTTCCTGCGCACGGCGATCGGCCATGCGCAGTACGCGCAAGGTCTCTATCTGCCGGCTGCGTCGCGCTTCGAGGCGCACATCACCGCGCGCAATCTGCCGCGGCCGCTGGCAGCCGAGATCCCGCTCGATCCGGTCGAATGGCAGGCGCAGGAATTCGTGCTGATCCGCAGTCTCGCCGGTCGCGGCGTACACGAGATCCTCGAGCGCTGGCCGCTGGCTGCCGCGGCCTGAGACGCGTTCACGCGAGTCCGTGCTGTTTCAGCAGGAGCGCTTCGTCGCCGGTCACGTAGGCGAAGATGCGCGGCTCGCCGTGCTGCATCTGCACGAAATACAGGTTGTCGAACTCGATGTGCACCGGGCTGCCGTCCTTGCGCACGTAGCGCGAATCCCAGTGCACGCGGGCCGTCAGATGCAGGTCGTCGAGCGCGGTGACCTCGATTTTCAGGATGCGCATGGCCTTGGTGCCGAGCTTGCGATAGTGACGGAACCCGAACGGAATGCGCAGGCGGAACAGCAGGCCGTTGCGGCCGCCGCGCACGCCGGCCGGGCTCGCCTCGACGAAATAGTCGGCGAAGGCGCCGGTCACGCCGCGCGTGTCGACGGCCTTTCCGGCCAGTGCGTCGTTGAAGCGGCGCGCGTAGGCGTCGAAGAACGCACGCACGCGAGTCTCGTTGTCCATGACGACCTCGGCGCAGCAGTGACATGCCGGATAGCTGGGCGCGCACGCGGTCGACTCAAGCAACCTCAGCGCAGCGGCTGGACGACCTCGCCGCCCCAGTCGGCCGGATCGACGTCGGCGACGGATTCGGAAAACGTCCAGAGATAGCCGGCCGGATCGATCGCGCTGTACTGGCGTTCGCCGTACGGAAACGTCGCCGGCTCCGCGACGATGCGCGCCGTCTCGTGGGCGTCGTAGGTCCGCAGTCGTCCGGGTGCCATGGGC
>CAMLSI010000505.1 GCA_946482585.1 uncultured Lysobacteraceae bacterium | reverse complement strand
GCGCCACATGGGCGGCGGAGTTCCCGCTGTATCGAGGTTCGAGCGCGTACTGCTGCCTGGCGCGGCTTCCGAGCGACGAAATCGGCTGCCTGTACGAGGCGGACGACTACGGCCGGATCGCGTTCGCGCGCTCGCCGCGACGCCAGACGGCAATATCCTGGTCGCGGGCGAAGCCGAGCGCACCGTGTCGAACGTCGTCAGCAACAACTATCTGGTCACGCGCATCGGTCCGAACGGTAGTTATACCGGCGGCTTCGGCAGCGGCAACACGGTGTACAACTCCATCCTGACCGACCTGCTGCTGACCGACGTGAAGGTCCGCAGCGACGGCCGCATCCTGCTCGCGGGAACAACCTCGTCGCAGCCGTTCGCGGCAGATCCGGGGCGCGTGCAGTGGGTCGTGCAGCTGTCGGCGTCGGGCCAGCCGGACGCAGAATTCGCGACCGGTTTCGGCGGCGGCAGTTCGTCGATCAGCCTGATCGCGTTTCCGAACGCGGGAGAAGGCCAGCCGACGAATCATCAGAGCGGAGCGCTGACGCTCGACCGTGGCCGCATCCTGCTCGCCGGCTCGCGCCTCTGGGCCCAGAACCTGCCCGGCGGCGTGCGGGACTACGACTATTCCATCGTGCGCCTGAAGGGCGACGGCATCTTCGCGGATGGACTGGAGTACTGAGGGCGGCGAACCGGGAGCCGCAAAGCGCAGCCGCAAAAACTTCCCTCCACCTGATCAGCGACGAATCTCCGCTGCGCGGGGCCGGCACGAGCAGAGGGCCCAGCGCTGACAAGGCGGTGGCCGGTCGAGACCGCCCGGCCCTGCGATCGCCGGCGGCGCCCCCCAGCCACCCATCCGCGAGACACACCCGTAGCGTGTGCTCGCGGCAGCGAGCGGACGATCGAGGTCGAGGCAATTCCATACACCCCGATCGTGTGGTCGCCGATGGCGACCACACGCGACGCCTCGGCTGTCGCTCGGACACGTCGCCAATCAGGTTCCCGCGAGGGGAAGGGCTTCGTGCTCTTGGAAACCGACGCTCACGCGTCGGCTTCTTCCTTGTACGCGTCGACCGGAATGCAGGCGCACATGATGTTCTTGTCGCCGTAGACGTTGTCGACGCGCGCCACCGGCGGCCAGTATTTCTGCTGCCGGAGCGTCGCGAGCGGGAACGCGGCGAGTTCGCGCGGATAGGCGTGCGTCCACTCGCTGCCGCAGACCATCGTGGCCGTATGCGGCGCGTTCCTGAGCGGGTTGTCCTCGCGATCGAGCTTGCCGTCCTCGACCGCGCGGATTTCTTCGCGGATCTCGATCATCGCGTCGATGAAGCGGTCGAGCTCGTGCAGCGATTCGGATTCGGTCGGCTCGACCATCAGCGTTCCCGCGACCGGGAAGCTCAGGGTCGGCGCGTGGAAGCCGAAGTCGATGAGGCGCTTGGCCACGTCCTCGGCGCTGATGCCGGTCGCGTCCTTGAGCGGGCGCAGGTCGAGGATGCATTCGTGCGCGACGAGACCGTTGCGGCCCATGTACAGCGTTTCGTAGTGCGGCGCGAGACGCTTGGCGATGTAGTTCGCGTTGAGCAGCGCGACCTGGGTCGCGCGGCGCAGGCCGGCGGCACCCATCAGGGTCACGTACATCCACGAGATCGGCAGGATCGACGCGGAACCGAAGTTCGCCGCGCTGACCATGCCGACCGCGCCGTCGCCGCCGAGCGTGCGCGGCAGGAACGGCGCGAGGTGCGCCTTGACCGCGCACGGACCCACGCCCGGGCCGCCGCCGCCGTGCGGGATGCAGAAGGTCTTGTGCAGGTTCAGGTGCGAGACGTCCGAGCCCCACTTGCCGGGCTTGGCCACGCCGACGAGCGCGTTCATGTTGGCGCCGTCGGTGTACACCTGACCGCCATGCTGGTGGATGATCTCGCAGATCTCGACCACTTCCTCCTCGAACACGCCGTGCGTGGACGGATAGGTCATCATGATCGCGGCGAGGCGGCCGCTGTATTTTTCCGCGTTGCGCCGGATGTCCTCGACGTCGACGTTGCCGTTGCCGTCGGTCTTGGTGACGACGACCGTCATGCCGCACATCTGCGCCGAGGCCGGATTGGTGCCGTGCGCGGAGTCCGGAATCAGGCAGATGTCGCGATGCGCTTCGCCGCGCGAACGGTGATACGCACGGATCGCGAGCAGGCCCGCGTATTCGCCCTGCGCGCCGGAGTTCGGCTGCAGGCTGACCGCGTCGTAGCCGGTGCATTCGACGAGCATCTGTTCGAGCTCGTCGATGAGTGCCTTGTAGCCCTGTGTCTGCGCGGCCGGCGCGAGCGGGTGGATGTTGCCGAACTCGGGCCAGGTGACCGGGATCATCTCGGCCGTCGCGTTGAGCTTCATCGTGCAGCTGCCGAGCGGAATCATGGTGCGGTCGAGCGCGAGGTCCTTGTCGGACAGTGCGCGCAGGTAGCGCAGCAGTTCGTGCTCGCTGTGGTGCGTGTTGAACACCGGATGCTGCAGGAACGCACTCGTGCGCTTGAGGCCCTCCGGCAAGGCGTCGGGAGTCGCCGCATCGAGCGCGTCGATGTCGGCGATGCTCGTGCCGAACAGCGCCGCGATCGCCGCCACGTCGTCGCGCGTCGCGGTTTCGTCGAGGCTGATGCCGAGGCTCCGCGCATCGATGCGGCGCAGGTTGATCCGTGCCGCCTCGGCCTTGGCGTGGACCGCCTCGGCGTCGACGCCGACGACGTGCAGGGTGTCGAAGAAGTCCGGGCCGATCGTGACGCCGGCCGAGCGCAGTGCCGCGGCGAGGACGGCAGCGAGACGGTGCACGCGCGTCGCGATGCGCACCAGACCTTCGGGGCCGTGGTAGACCGCGTACATGCTGGCCATGACCGCCAGCAGCACCTGCGCCGTGCAGATGTTCGAGGTCGCCTTCTCGCGGCGGATGTGCTGCTCGCGGGTCTGCAGGGTCAGGCGATACGCCGGCTTGCCTTCGGCATCGACGGACACGCCGATGAGGCGGCCCGGCATCGAGCGCTTGTAGGCGTCGCGGCAGGCCATGAACGCCGCATGCGGACCGCCGAAGCCGAACGGCACGCCGAAGCGCTGGCTGTTGCCGACGACGATGTCGGCGCCCCACTCGCCCGGCGCGGCGATCAGGGTCAGCGCGAGCAGGTCGGTCGCGACCGCGACGAGGCCGCCGCGCGCGTGCACCGCGTCGGCGAGCGCGGCGTAGTCGTTGATCTGGCCGAAGGTGTTCGGGTACTGCAGCAGCACGCCGAACGCGACGACGCCGGCGGCTTCGCTGTCGTCGCCCAGGTGCAGCGCGATGCCGAGCGGCTCGGCGCGCGTCTGCAGCAGTTCGAGCGTCTGCGGGTGCACGCCGCGCGACACGAAGAACGTGTTGGACTTCGACTTGGCCGAGCGCTTGGCCAGGGTCATGGCCTCGGCCGCCGCGGTGCCTTCGTCGAGCAGCGAGGCGTTGGCGATCTCCATGCCGGTGAGATCGGCGCAGAGGGTCTGGAAATTGATCAGGGCTTC
>CAMLSI010000504.1 GCA_946482585.1 uncultured Lysobacteraceae bacterium | reverse complement strand
CGGCCGTCACGATCGCGCCTCCGCGGCGATCGCGCGCTTGGCGACCGCATCGATCTCGAGCAGCGTTTCGAGCAATGCTTCCATCTTGCCGAGCGGCCACGCATTCGGTCCGTCGCTGAGCGCCTTGTCCGGGTCGGGATGCGTCTCGGCGAACAGGCCCGCGATGCCGACCGCGACGGCCGCGCGCGACAGCACCGGCACGAATTCGCGCTGGCCGCCGGACTTGCCGTCGGCGCCGCCGGGCAGTTGCACCGAATGCGTCGCGTCGAACACGACCGGGCAACCCGTGTCGCGCATGACCGACAGACTGCGCATGTCGGACACGAGGTTGTTGTAGCCGAAGCTCGCGCCGCGCTCGCAGACCATGATCTGCCCGTTGCCGGTGGCCTTGGCCTTGGCCGCGACGTGCTTCATTTCCCAGGGCGACAGGAACTGACCCTTCTTGATGTTGACCGGCTTGCCGGCGCTGGCGACGTTCTGGATGAAATCGGTCTGCCGGCAGAGGAATGCCGGCGTCTGCAGTACGTCGACGACGCTCGCGACCTCGTTCATCGGCGTGTATTCGTGCACGTCGGTCAGCACCGGCACGCCGAGCTGGCGCTTCACCTCGGCGAGCACCTTGAGCCCTTCCTCGAGGCCCGGCCCGCGGAAGCTCGTGCCGGACGTGCGGTTGGCCTTGTCGAAGCTCGACTTGAAGATGAAATTGACGCCGAGCCTGCCGGTGATTTCCTTGAGCGTGCCCGCGGTGTCGAGCTGCAACTGCAGCGACTCGATGACGCAGGGGCCGGCGATCAGGAACAAGGGCTGGTCGAGTCCGACCTTGAACCCGCAGAGTTCCGTGCTCATGCGCCGGCCGCCTGCGCGAGGCGCGGCGCCGTGCGCACGGCCTTGTATTCGCGCGCGGCTTGCACGAAGCCGATGAACAGCGGATGGCCTTCGCGCGGCGTCGAGGTGAACTCCGGATGGAACTGGCACGCGAGGAACCAGGGATGGTTCGGCAGCTCGACCATTTCGACGAGCAGGTCGTCCATCGACTTGCCCGCGATCGTCAGGCCGAGATCCTCGAACTGCTGGCGATAGAGGTTGTTGAACTCGTAGCGGTGGCGATGGCGTTCGCGCACCACGTCCTGGCCGTAGAGCTTGCGCGCGAGCGTGCCGGCCTTGAGGCGGCATTCCTGTGCGCCGAGGCGCATGGTGCCGCCGAGGTCGGACTCCTCGGTACGTTTCTCGACGTCACCCGCGGCGGTGCGCCATTCGGTGATCAGCGCGATGACCGGATGCGCGCAGTTTTTTTCGTTCTCGCTCGAGTTCGCGCCGTCGAGACCGGCAATGTTGCGCGCGAAATCGACGACGGCCGCATGCATGCCGTAGCAGATGCCGAAATACGGCACGCCGTTCTCCCGCGCCCAGCGCGCCGCGGCGACCTTGCCTTCGAAGCCGCGCTTGCCGAAGCCGCCGGGCACCAGCACCGCGTCGCAATCCTTGAGCGCGGCGCCGCCTTCGGCCTCGATCTGCTCGGATTCGAGCCAGCGCAGGTTCACGCGCGTCGACTGCTTGATGCCGCCGTGACGCAGCGCCTCGCCGAGCGACTTGTAGGCATCCTTGTGCTCGACGTACTTGCCGATGATCGCGATGGTGACTTCGTCTTTCGGATTCTCGACCGCGGCCACGACCCGGTCCCAGGCCGACAGGTCGGCCGGGCCGGCGTCGAGACGCAGATGGTCGATCACGAGCCGGTCGAGCCCTTGCGCATGCAGCCATGACGGCAGCTGGTAGATCGTGTCGACGTCCATCGCGCTGAGCACGGCGCGTTCGGGAACATTGGTGAAAAGTGCAATCTTGCGGCGCTCGCTGTCCGGCAGCGGCTGCTCGCAGCGGCACAGCAGCACGTCGGGCTGGATGCCGATCGTGCGCAGCTCCTTGACCGAGTGCTGCGTCGGCTTGGTCTTGATCTCGCCGGCGGCCTTGATGTACGGCACCAGCGTGAGGTGCATGAACATGCACTTCTCGGGACCGTGCTCGATGCGGATCTGACGGATCGCCTCGAGGAACGGCTGCGACTCGATGTCGCCGACCGTGCCGCCGATCTCCACGAGCGCGACGTCGTAGCCGCGCGTGGCTTCGTAGATGCAATGCTTGATTTCGTCGGTGATGTGCGGGATCACCTGCACGGTCGCGCCGAGATAGTCGCCGCGGCGCTCCTTGCGGATCACGGCCTCGTAGATCTTGCCGGTCGTGATCGAGTTGCGCCCGGTCAGGCGCGTGCGCACGAAACGTTCGTAGTGGCCCAGGTCGAGGTCGGTTTCGGCGCCGTCGTCGGTGACGTAGACCTCGCCGTGCTGGAACGGGCTCATCGTGCCCGGGTCGACGTTGATGTAGGGATCGAGCTTCATCATCGTCACGCGCAGGCCGCGCGCTTCGAGGATGGACGCAAGAGAGGCGGCGGCGATGCCCTTGCCTAGCGAGGACACCACACCACCGGTAACGAAGATCAGAGGGGTCATGAGCAGCGGGGATGGCTGGAAAACCCGATTTTACCGGCATCCAGCCCCGGCTGCGAGCCGCGCGGACCCGGCCGGCCGGCCGCACCGGCGCGAAACCGCGGCCCGGAGCCCTTCCGCCGCCTGCCGCGCGGCGCTTGTGCCGCCTGCTCCGGCTTGCTAGCGTGGCCGGCTGCGCCCGAATCATGCCGCCTTCATGAGCACCAGCGAACGCCTGCGCGACCTGCGCGCCGTCCTGCACGAGCACGGTGTGGACGCCGTCGTGGTCCCGTCGGCCGATCCGCACCTGTCCGAATACCTGCCGAACCGCTGGAAGGCGCGGCGCTGGCTGTCCGGCTTCTCCGGCTCCGCCGGCACGCTGGTCGTCAGCGCCGACTTCGCCGGAATCTGGACCGATTCGCGCTATTTCGAGCAGGCCGAGCAGGAACTCGCCGGCAGCGAAGTGCAGCTCATGCGGCTCACGGTGCCGCATGTTCCGGCGCACCTGGAATGGCTCTGCACGCAGTTGACGCGGGGCGGAACCGTCGCGATCGCCGGCGAAGTGCAGTCGCTCGCGATGCAGGAACTCATGCAGGCGCGCCTGTCCGCACACGGCATCGCACTGCGCACCGACCTCGATCCCGTCGACGACGTCTGGACCGACCGGCCGCCGCTGCCGGCAGAGCCGGTCCGCGAGCACCGCGCCGACTACGTGAGTTCGACGCGCGCCGAACGGCTCGCGCGCGTCCGCGCCGCGATGGCCGCCGTCGGCGCGACGCACCATCTGGTCTCCTCCCTCGACGACGTGGCCTGGATCACGAACCTGCGCGGCAGCGACGTGCCCTACAACCCGGTATTCGTCGCGCATCTGCTGATCGGACCCGACAACGCGATCCTGTTCGTGCCGCCGGGCAAGATCGCGCCCGAGCTCGGCCGCCGCCTCGGCGCCGACGGCATCGTGCTGGCCGACTATGCGGCGGCGAAGACTGCGCTCGCGACACTCGGCGCCGGCGATCGCGTGCTGCTCGATCCCCGCCGT
>CAMLSI010000503.1 GCA_946482585.1 uncultured Lysobacteraceae bacterium | reverse complement strand
CCGACAAGGGCGTGATCACGTTCCTCGACACGCCGGGCCATGCGGCGTTCACGGCGATGCGTGCTCGCGGCGCCAAGCTGACCGACATCGTCGTGCTGGTCGTCGCGGCCGACGACGGCGTCATGCCGCAGACCGTCGAAGCGGTCAAGCATGCGCGCGCCGCCGGCGTGCCGATCATCGTCGCAGTCAACAAGATGGACAAATCCGAGGCCAACCCGGACAACGTCAAGCAGGGCCTCGTGCAGCACGAAGTCGTGCCGGAAGAGTGGGGCGGCGACACGCAGTTCGTGCCGCTGTCTGCCAAGACCGGTATGGGCGTGGACGCGCTGCTCGATGCGATTCTGGTGCAGTCCGAAGTGCTCGAACTGCAGGCTGTGCGCGACGGCCGCGCCTCGGGCGTGGTCATCGAGTCGAGCCTCGACAAGGGGCGCGGTCCCGTCGCGACCGTGCTCGTGCAGGCCGGTACGCTCAAGCGCGGCGACTTCCTCGTCTGCGGTGTCGAATACGGCCGCGTTCGCGCGATGTTCAACGAGTCCGGCAAGCAGGTGAACGAAGCGGGTCCGTCGATTCCGGTGCAGGTGCTCGGCCTCTCGGGCGTGCCCGATGCCGGCGACGATTTCGTCTCGGTCGCCGACGAACGCCTGGCCAAGGACGTCGCCCAGCAGCGCAACCAGAAGCGTCGCGAAACGCGCCTGGTGAAGCAGAGCACGAAGCTCGAAGACATCATGGCGACGATGACGCAGGGCGGCGATCAGCAGACGCTGAATCTCGTCGTCAAGGCCGACGTGCAGGGTTCCGCCGAAGCGTTGCGCGATTCGCTGACCAAGCTCACGAACGAACTCGTGAAGGTCAACGTCATCGTGTCGGGCGTCGGCGGCATCACCGAATCGGACGCGACGCTCGCGGCGGCTTCGAAGGCCACCATCATCGGCTTCAACGTCCGCGCCGACGCGTCGGCGCGCAAGGTCATCGAGGGCAACGGTCTCGACCTGCGCTACTTCTCGATCATCTACGACGTCATCGACCAGGTGAAGCAGGTCGCGTCGGGTCTGCTCGGCATGGAAGTGCGCGAAGAGATCATCGGCGTGGCGCAGGTGCGCGAAGTGTTCCGCAGCTCGAAGTTCGGCGCGGTCGCGGGCTGCATGGTCATCGAGGGCTTCGTCAAGCGCAACAAGCCGATCCGCGTGCTGCGCGACAATACCGTGATCTTCCAGGGCGAACTCGAGTCGCTGCGCCGCTTCAAGGACGTCGTCGACGAAGTCCGCAACGGCATGGAATGCGGTATCGCGGTGAAGCAGTACAACGACGTCAAGCCCGGCGACCAGATCGAGTGCTTCGAGCGCATCGAAGTACAGAGAACGTTCTGATACGCGGCCGGAGTCGCGACGGTACCGTCGCGACTCCGGCATCTGCGTCCTGGCGCTCCTGCGTCGACTTTCCGCGGAGAACCGCCATGCCCACTACCTTCAAGCGCTCCGACCGTATCTCCGCCGAACTGCGTCGTCTCGTCGGCACCCTGGTGCACGAGGTCGTTCGCGATCACGCGCTGCCATCGGTCAGCGTCTCCGACGTCGAGGCCTCGCGCGAGCTCGACGTCGCTACGGTCTATGTCACTGCGCTCGTGGCCGAGCAGGGGCCGCCCGCGGTCAAGCTGCTCAACGCGATGGCCAAGGACTTCCGGCGCGAACTCTCGCGCATCATGAAAATCCGCCGCGTACCGGAGCTGCGCTTCAAGTACGACGACTCGGTCGACAAGGGCGAGCGCATCGAACAGTTGCTGCGCGAGGCGCAGAAGCCGGCCGAGTGAACCCGTGTCGCTCCTGCGGCCCCCTGCGCCCGGAGCGAAGGGAACGCAGGGCTCCATCTGTTTTGCGGCCATGAGCAAGAAGAAAGATCCCACTCCCTGGCGCGACGTCCACGGCATTTTGCTGCTCGACAAGCCGCGCGGGCTCAGTTCCAACCAAGCGTTGCAGAAGGCGCGACGGCTGTTTCTCGCCGCCAAGGGCGGTCATACCGGCAGCCTCGATCCGATGGCGACGGGCCTGCTGCCGCTGTGTTTCGGCGAAGCGACGAAGATCGCGGGCTATCTGCTCGGCGCGGCGAAGGCCTATGTGGCGCAGGTGCAGCTCGGCGCGACGACGACGACGGCCGATGCCGACGGCGACGTGATCGAGCGCCGAACCGTACCGGCGCTGACCGCCGACGTGATCGAGGCGGCGCTCGCGCCGTTGCGCGGCCGCATCAATCAGGTTCCTCCGGTCTACAGCGCTCTCAAGCTCGCCGGCGTCCCGCTGTACAGGCGCGCACGCGACGGCGAGGACGTCACGGCTGCCCCGCGCGAGGTCGAGGTGCACCGTCTCGAGCTGCTGCGGCACGACGGCGACACGCTCGAACTCGCGGTCGAGTGCGGCTCGGGCACGTACGTGCGCAGCCTCGCGCGCGATCTCGGCGAGGCGCTCGGCTGCGGCGCGCACCTGATCGGCCTGCGCCGCACCTGGGTCGATCCGTTCCGGGCGCCGCGCATGCACACGCTGGACGAGCTCGAGCGGCTGCTCCTGAGCGAAGGCCGCGAGGCCATCGACGTGCTCCTGCTCGATACCGACGCCGGCCTGTCGGCGCTGCCGCCGCGGCGGCTCGACGCAGAGCAGGCTCAACGGCTGGTCCAGGGACAACCCGTGCCGGGCTGCGGCGAAGCGGTTGCGCTCTGCCGCGTGCACGACGCGGCCGGCCGGCTGCTCGCGCTCGGCGAAGTCGATGCGGCCGGCGTGCTGCGCGTCCGTCGCGGCCTGAATCTGCCGGCGTGAACCATTCTTTTCACCGCCGCCGCGCCGATATCCGTCACGGCGGAATCTTTCAGACTTGTTGCGCCGCGCGGTCTGGCGTTAAACTCCCGCGGCTCTCTTGACAATTCACCCCACGCGGGGCTTGTGCAGCGCCATCGATCGCGGTTGCGCTGCACAAGCCTCGTCTAGCTTCAAGGTCATGAAAAAATGTTGAACGTCGAACAAACCCAGAAAATCCTTGCCGATTTCGGCCGCGTCCCGAACGACACCGGTTCGCCGGAAGTCCAGGTCGCACTGCTGTCCGCCCGCATCGACAGCCTGTCCGAGCACTTCGCGAAGCACGCGAAGGATCACCATTCCCGCCGCGGCCTGCTCAAGATGGTCAACCAGCGCCGCCGGCTCCTGGCCTATCTGAAGGCCAAGGACGCAACCCGCTACAAGACCCTGATCGACCGCCTCGGCATCCGCCGCTAAGCGAACAGCACCGAGGAGATGGCAGTGGCGAAAGTAACCAGGTCGTTCCAGTACGGTAATCACGAAGTCACGCTGGAAACGGGCGAAATCGCCCGCCAGGCTAGCGGTGCAGTCATGGTCAGCATGGGCGGAACCGTCGTGCTGGTCACGGCGGTAGCGGCCGGCAAGGCACGCGAGGGGCAGGATTTCTTCCCCCTCACCGTCGACTACCAGGAAAAGTTCTACTCCGCCGGGCGCATTCCCGGTGGCTTCTTCAAGCGCGAAG
>CAMLSI010000502.1 GCA_946482585.1 uncultured Lysobacteraceae bacterium | reverse complement strand
TCGGGCCGTAGGCGTCGAGCGCGACGATCATGCCGGCCATCGACAGCATCGAGGTGGCGGCGATCGCGATGCCGTACAGGCCGGCGAGATAGTGGGCGCCCCAGATCGACGCGCAGACGGCGACGACCGGCCACGCGCAGGATTTCATCGAAATGCCGATGCCCGCGATGATGTTGGTCGCGTGCCCCGTGGTCGATGCCTTCGCGACGTGACGTACCGGCGCGTATTCCGTCGCGGTGTAGTACTCGGTGATGACGACCATGGCGGCGGTCAACGCGAGGCCGATCAGCGCACAGCCGTAGATCTTCATCGGGCCCGCGATCGCGGTCGCCATGAACGCGGTCGTGATCGGATAGAACGCGATCGCCGCGAGCACGCCGGATACGATCACGCCGGCGTAGAGCGCGTTCATGATCTTCGCGCCGGGCTTGGTCTTGACGAAGAACGTGCCGATGATCGACGCGATGATCGACACGCCGCCGAGCAGCAGCGGATAGATCGCCGCGCTGGCGGCGTCGATGCCGATCTTCGACGCCATGATGCCGCCGAGCAGCATGGTCGCGATCACGGTCACGGCATAGGTCTCGAACAGGTCCGCCGCCATGCCGGCGCAGTCGCCGACGTTGTCGCCCACGTTGTCGGCGATCACGGCGGGGTTGCGCGGATCGTCCTCGGGAATTCCGGCCTCGACCTTGCCGACGAGGTCCGCGCCGACGTCCGCGCCCTTGGTGAAGATGCCGCCGCCGAGACGCGCAAAGATCGAGATCAGCGATGAACCGAATGCGAGGCCGACGAGCGCGTGCAGCGCATCGTTGACGCTGTGGCCGAGTTTCAGCAGCACGGCGTAGTAGCCGGCGACACCGAGCAGGCCCAGACCCACGACGAGCATGCCAGTGATCGCACCGCCGCGGAACGCGACGTCGAGCGCGGCGCCGAGGCCGCCGCGGGCCGCTTCGGCTGTACGCACGTTCGCACGCACCGAAATGTTCATGCCGATGTAGCCGGCCAGCCCTGACAGCACGGCGCCGAGCGCGAACGCGATCGCGGTCGACCAGTGCAATGCGAAGCCGATCGCCACGAACAGCACGACACCGACCACGGCGATGGTCGTGTATTGCCGATTCAGGTAAGCGCGCGCCCCTTGCTGGATCGCAGCCGCGATTTCCTGCATGCGTTCGTTGCCGGCCGGCTTGGCCAGAATCCAGCTGATCGACCATCCGCCATAGGCGATGGCCAATACCGCACACGCCAGGGCAATCCACAAACCGTACTGTTGCAGCATCGAATCCTCCCGTTCAAACCATGCAGCCAAGAACCCGAACGGGCCGGCAGCGGGAGGCAACGATGATCCGGACTTGCAAGTGCTTCCTAACGTCCGCGAGCGGGGACGATCGGCTTCCGGACACGCACTCACCCCGTTCGTCGCCCCGTCCCCCGGGCCGACGAACCTGACGGCACACTCAAGCGGAAGTACAGCAGACCTACCCGCCGAGTATAGCCACGGATCGCGCCGGTGTTTTTTGCGCTGCAATAGCCGCTACGCCGCGTCCGCATCGCCGATCGCACGAGGGACCTGTTCGCTGTGTCCCCAATGGCACGTTTCCTGCGTTGATCCCGCTGCCCGTCGCGCTGCACGGCGGCGGTGACGGCCGGCGCGTCATTGCGCCCGGTGCCTTTCACTCAACGGAGGTCGGTCATGAATTGGGGGCAGTTGCTGTTTTCGTTCGACGGGCGCGTCGGTCGCGGTGTGTACTGGGGATTCACCGTCGCGGTCATCGTGCTGTTCTGCATACTCGGCGGCGTCATGTTCATGACGACTGACATGAGCAACCCGCAAGCCGGCTCGGGAATCGGCGGCGTGCTCATGGCCGTCGCGGGGCTGGCCATAATCTGGCCCGCGCTCGCGATCCAGGCCAAGCGCTGGCACGATGTGGACAAGTCCGCCTGGTGGATTTTGATCGGCTTGGTTCCGGCAGTCGGCGGACTGATCGCGCTGATCTTCAACGGTTTCCTGCCCGGCACGCCGGGCCCGAACCGCTTCGGCAATCCGAGCTGAACCTCGGGCAGCCGCCGGCGGGAGGCCGGCGGCTGCGCGGCGGATCACTTGTCCGCGATCTGGTACTCGGGCAGTTTCTTCGCAACCAGCACCTTCTTCAGTCGCGCGTACTTCGGCAGCCCGTTCTTTCCGTACGGCGGATACGCTTCGCCGCGAATCAGCGGTTCGAGATAGCGTCGTGCCGCATCGGTGATGCCGTAGCCGTCCTTGCGGATGAAGTTCTTCGGCAGCTTCTTCTCGTGGTTGGCGACTTTCGCCAGCGGTGCCGCATCGATCTTCCAGCGGTAGGGCGCATCCGAGGTGCGCTTGATCACGGGCATCGTCGCATTCTTGCCGGCCAGCGCGAACTCCACGGCGGCCTTGCCGACCGCAGTCGCGTGCTCGAAATCGGTCTGCGATGCGATATGGCGCGCGGAACGCTGCAGGTAGTCGGGCAGCGCCCAGTGGTACTTGTAGCCAAGCCTGCTCTTGACGAGCTGCGCGAGCACCGGTGCGAGGCCGCCGAGCTGGCTATGCCCGAACGCATCGCGCGTACCGGCTTCCGCGAGGAATTCGCCGGCCGCGTTCTTGAGGCCTTCCGACGCAATGACGGTGCAGTAGCCGACGCGCTCGACCGTCGACTTGACCTTGGCCAGGAACGCTTCCTCGTCGAACGCGACTTCGGGAAACAGGATCAGGTGCGGCGGTTCATCGGCGGACGTGCCTGCAAGTCCGGCCGCGGCGGCGATCCATCCCGCATGCCGGCCCATGACTTCCATGATGAAGACCTTGGTCGAGGACTCGGCCATCGACTCGACGTCGAAGCCGGCTTCGAGAATCGATAGCGCCGTGTACTTGGCGACCGAGCCGAAGCCGGGGCAGCAGTCGGTGACGGCGAGGTCGTTGTCGACGGTTTTCGGCACGCCGACGCAGGTCAGCGGATACCCCAGCGCCTGGGCGATCTGCGACACCTTGTGCGAGGTGTCGGCCGAGTCGTTGCCACCGTTGTAGAGGAAATACCGGATGTCGTGCGCGCGCAGCACGTCAATCAGACGTTCGTATTGCGCGCGGCTCTGCTCGAGCGACTTCAGCTTGAAGCGGCACGAGCCGAATGCGCCGCCGGGGGTGTGGCGTAATGCCGCAATCGCCGCAGCACTTTCCTTGCGCGTGTCGATGAGTTCTTCGCGCAGTATGCCGATGATGCCGTTGCGGCCGGCCAGCGCCGGCACGCCGTTCGCACGTGCCGTTTCGATGACCGCGGCGGCCGTGGCATTGATGACGGCGGTGACTCCGCCGGACTGGGCATACAGCAGCTTGCCTTGAGGCATCGAGAGCTCCTTGACGGCCACGACGGTGGCGCGGTTGCAGATACGGTGAGGCGGCGGCCGGCACGCGGGGCCGCGGCGGCGCTCGGAAGCGCGCGCCCAGAGGGCCGGCGCGGTTTGACTAACCGGGTGGCGCCCGCTAGCGTTCGCGCCAGAGTCTAACCTAG
>CAMLSI010000501.1 GCA_946482585.1 uncultured Lysobacteraceae bacterium | reverse complement strand
CAGGCTGAAATGACCGCGGTCCATGAGCGCGGTCAGCACGATCGGATAGGACTTCCAGCCGCTGTTGTCGCTCACCAGCGCAGGACGGCGCACGAGGTAGTCGAAGGAAACGCGAACGAGGGCGCGGTCGGACAGCTCCGCATGCGAGTCGAGGAAGTCCTTGAGCAACCGGCGCAACGAACACGGCGTCAGCGGTTCGTTCGACAACGATTTGTCGACGTGCAGATAGAGCCGCGACATGTGGATGCCGCGCACGTCGGGCCGAGCCAGGTTCACATAAGCCGTGACCCGAGCGCCGGACTGAACGGTCCGGCCGTCGCCGGCGGCGATGCTGACCGGCACTTCGATCTCGCCCATGCCGACCCACTCGAGCGCGCCGGCCAGGTGCGGCTGAGCCTCGCTGGCGACGTCGGGCATGGAACGCACGGTGTTTTCACTGCTACGCATCGGAAATCCTTGGAACGCGGTACTTGCCCGGATCGCCGACGGCGGCGAGCGGCCGGCCTGAGGCGGCTGCGGTGACAGATAGGGCCGGACCGGCCGGGGACAATAGCTTAGCAGGCGCCGCTCAGCGCTCGCGTCGCTGCGCACGCCAGGCCGTCCAGGCCGTTGTCCAGGGCGCGCGCTCCAGCCGTCCCCAGAGCGGTGCGAACGGATCGCCGCCGCCCAGCGGTCGCGTGCGCCAGCGTTCGCAGCGCCAACGTACCCGCGACAGCCATGCGGCCGACGCGTCGACGGCCGGTCCGAGCTCTGCGAGCCATGCCGCGATGTCGGCCACCTGCGCGCGCACGATGGTGTCGCGCGCCTCGCCGGGTCTGGCGAGTTCGCTTCGGCTCGATTGGTGCCGCGCCAGCAACTGCATGGGTACGACGGATTCCGGCACTTCGTCGGCAAACGGCAGTCGGGCGAGTTCGCGCAACAGATGCGTGGCGACGGCGAGATCCGCCTGGACGCCCACTGCCGCGTCGGCCATGCCGAGCATGCCGACACGCAGGCGCTCGATGGCCGTGAAAGCCGGTGCGACGGCCGCGCGCTGCGCGAGGAAATCGCGCGCCGGTGCCGCCTCGCGAGCGTGCACGGCCATGTCGATCAACACGCTGAAAATCGTCGGATCGAGACGGGAGGACGGCGCGGCGCCGAGGCCGCGCGTCAGCGGATGGTGCGCTTCGCCGGCGGCATGGCGCGTGATTTCCTCGCGCCACCATTGCAGCTTGCTCGCCGCGACCGACGCTTCCGGAAGATGGAACGTGGCCTGAGCGAGCTCGTGCGCCAGGCATTCGAACACGAGCAGCGACGGCGCTCGGCGCTGGAGCAGCGGACCGACGATGCGGAATTCGGGATAGGCCTGTTCGAGCTTCGCGACGAAGCTCGCGACGTCGGCGCCCACACTGCTCATGCCGCCTCGAGCAGCAGGGCGCGCTGCAGTTCGACGGCCGATGCGGCGACCCAATCGGCCTGCCACGCATGCGGGTCTTCGCCGTCGAGGTAGCCCCAGGCTGCCGCGACCGTGACCAGCCCGGCGGCGCGGCCGGCGTCGATGTCGCGCCGGTCGTCGCCGACATAAATGCTGCGCTGCGGCGCGACGCCGGCGAGCTCGCAGGCACGCAGTACCGGCGCCGGGTCGGGCTTGCGCACTGTCAGGCAATCACCGCTGACCAGCGCCGCGCTGCGCTGCGCCCAGCCGAACTGTTCGAGCAACGGCCGCGCGAGCCAGCCGGGCTTGTTCGTGACCACGCCCCAGCGCGCGCCGCGCGCCTCGATCGCGGCAATGAGCGCCTCGATACCCTCGAACGGCCGCGACAGCGCGGCGATATCAGCCGCATAGATATCGAGGAACCGCGGCAGCAGTTCCTCGTAACGGAGATCGTCGAGACCCGGCAGACCGCGACGCAGCATCGCGCGGCCGCCTTTGGACACGACATTGCGCACCGCGTCCGCGTCGGGCTCCGCCTGCTCGAGTTCGCGGCAGAGGCGCTGCATGGCCGCGACGAGATCGGGCGCGGAATCCACGAGCGTGCCGTCGAGATCGAACAGCACGGCGTCGACATGGCGATTCAGCAGTCTCATGCGGGCTTGCGTGCGCAGACCAGGTAGTTCACGGCCACGGACGGCACGAGCTTCGCGCGCCGCGTCAGCGGGTTGTAGTCGAGACCGTGCAGGTCCTCGAGCTCCATGCCGCTTGCGCGCAGTGCCGCCGCCATCTCGCTGGGCTTGATGAACTGGCGATAGTGATGCGTGCCGCGCGGCAGCAGCCGCAGCAGATATTCGGCGCCGACGATACCGAGTGCGAATGCCTGCGGCGTCCGGTTCAAGGTCGACGCGAACCAGCGACCGCCCGGCCTGAGCAGCCGCGCACAGGCATCGATGACACTGCCCGGATCCGGTACGTGTTCGAGCATTTCCATGCAAGTGATGGCATCGAAGCCGCCGGGCTGCTCGGCCGCGAGCGCTTCGGCGCTGATCTCGCGATAGTCGACCCTTACGCCGCTTTCGTAGAGATGCAGCCGTGCCACGTCGAGCACGCCGGGAGCGAGATCGATCGCCGTCACTTCGGCGCCGGCCGCGGCGAGCGCTTCGCTGAGCAAGCCGCCGCCGCAACCGACGTCGAGCACGCGCGCACCGCGCAGGCTCGTGCGCGCGGCGACATAGGCCAGGCGCACCGGATTCAGATCGTGCAGCGGGCGGGATTCGCCGTCGGGATCCCACCATCGGCTTGCAAGACGGTCGAACTTGGCGGTTTCGCTGCGATCGACGTTTTCGCTGACTGTCATTGCCGGATTTCCATCAAGACTCGAAACCGTTCGAGGGCTGACCGCTCACGTGCGCAGCCGCTCGCCCCACTCGCGCGCCTTCGCGCACAGCGCGGGCACGTCCATGTCGACGAGCACACCGCCGACGAGCTTGGCCGCGCCAGCGATCCAGACGTCGCTGACCTGCTGCCGGCCGCAGCTGTAGACCAGCTGCGACACGACGTTGAACACCGGCAGCGTCTCGAGCGCGTCCAGACGCACTGCGGTCAGGTCGGCGGACTTGCCCGGTTCGATCGAGCCGATGCGGTCGCCCCAGCCCAGCGCCCTGGCGGCATTCAGCGTGGCCGTGCGCAATGCAAAGGCCGCGTCGAACGCGCTCGCGTCGCCCGACACGCCCTTGGCGAGCAGCGCTGCCGTGCGCATTTCGCCGAACATGTCGAGATCGTTGTTGCTCGCGCAGCCGTCCGTGCCGAGCGCAATGTTGACACCGGCACGCCGCAAGTCCTCGGCCGGGCAGAAACCACTCGCGAGCTTGAGATTGGATTCAGGGCAATGCACGACCGACACGCCCGCATTGGCGCAGAGCCGGATCTCGGCCTCGTCGAGCTGGGTCATGTGCACGGCGATCAGATGGTCATTGACGAGGCCCAGTCCCTGCAGGCGCGCAAGCGGCCGCACGCCGTGATCGCGCCGCGAATCCTCCACTTCCTGTGCCGTCTCGTGAACATGGACGTGCACGGGCACGTCGAGCTGGTCCGACAGCATGCGCACGCGCTCGAAGCTCTCGT
>CAMLSI010000500.1 GCA_946482585.1 uncultured Lysobacteraceae bacterium | reverse complement strand
TGCCGCGACCTCGTCGCGGCCTGGGAGTTCGGCCAGCCGAGCCCGCAATGCGACCGCGCACGCGCCGCTTACGGACTGGCGCCGCTGACGCCGGAAACCTGGCGCAGGAACGAGCCCGCCTAGAGTGCCGTTCGCTAGAGGCCCGGCGGCAAACTACGGTTTCCCGGCAGCTCGGCGATAGTTTCCCTCGAACACGGTCTGCCACGTCTTGCCGCCGTCGTCGGAGCCTTGCCAGAGCTGATGCACCGTGCCGTCGGTGTTCGGCGTCCAGGTCACGCGTTGCGGCGAGCGCTTGCCGCTCGCGGCGTCGACGAGGTCGCCGCGCATGACCATGCGACCGTCGGCGAATGCGCCGTCGAGATAGAGCACCATGCCGTCGGTATCGACCCAGTACTGATTCCAGCGCTTGTTGCTCGCGTCCCAGGCGCTGTAGCTCTTGCCCGTGGTGCCGCTCGCGCCGCTCCAGTGTTCGCTGATCGCGCAACCGTCGAGCACGGCTTCGATGCGGTTGTGCCCGGCCGGCTTGCCCTGCGGATTCGTGACGTCCCAGTCGCCGATCCAGAAATCGAATTGATGAAACTCGGCCGCGGCGCAGGCCGGCGGTTTCTTCGGAGGCGCCGGCGTGTCGGCGGCGGCGGAACTCAGGCTCACGGCGATCAGCAACGGCAACGATTTCATGCGTCCTCCCGAACGGCTGTGGAACGCAGCCCGGACGTCGGCGGCACCGCGCCGGCTGCGGCTGCCACGGGCCTGCGCGAACCGCCTTGCGGCGTCCGGGCTGCGTGTGGGCGCGCAGTCTAGGCGGCGTATGCCGCGACAGGGTTCAGGAAATTGCGCATCGGCCGACATCGCCGCGAACGCGCAGGAATCGCGTCACTGCCCGACGCGCGCGGCCGACATGGACGCGGTCCGGCCCAACCGCGACAATAGCCGGCTAAACCTCCCGGCAGCCGCCTGCCTTCCTTCCCACCGGAGATTTTCATGGCCGAGCCCACCATCACCGCCCCCGCCGGCGGCGCCAAGATCACGATCGACAACGGCGTTCTCAAGGTTCCCAGCAATCCCATCATCCCGTTCATCGAAGGCGACGGCACCGGCGCCGACATCTGGCGCGCATCGGTGCGCGTGTTCGATGCCGCGGTGGAGAAGGCCTACGGCGGCCAGCGCAAGATCCACTGGCTCGAAATCTTCGCGGGTGAAAAATCCAACAATCAGTTCGGCAGCTGGCTGCCGGATTCCACCGTGCAGGCCTGCCGCGACTACCTCGTCTCGATCAAGGGCCCGCTGACGACGCCGGTCGGCGGCGGCATCCGCTCGCTCAACGTCGCGCTGCGCCAGATGCTCGACCTCTACGTCTGCCTGCGCCCGGTGCGCTGGTTCAAGGGCGTGCCCTCGCCGGTCAAGTCGCCGGACAAAGTGGACATGGTGATCTTCCGCGAGAACTGCGAAGACATCTACGCCGGCATCGAATTCGAACAGGGCAGCGATGCGAACGCGAAGTTCCTCGCGCTGCTCAAGGAAACCTTCCCGAAGGAATTCGGCAAGATCCGCTTCCCGGAAACCTCGGGCATCGGCATCAAGCCCGTCTCGAAAGACGGTTCCGAGCGCCTGATCCGCGCCGCGATCGAATACGCGATCGCGAACAAGCGCAAGTCGGTGACCCTGGTGCACAAGGGCAACATCATGAAGTTCACCGAAGGTGCGTTCCGCAACTGGGGCTACGCCCTGGCCGAGCGCGAATTCGGCGACAAGGTCTATACCTGGGAACAGTGGGAACGCACCAAGGCGGCCAAGGGCGAAGCCGACGCCAACGCCGAGCAGAAGGCCGAACTCGCCAAGGGCAAGATCCTGATCAAGGATGCGATCGCCGACATCACCCTGCAGCAGGTGCTCACGCGTCCGGATGAGTTCGACGTGATCGCGACCCTGAATCTCAACGGCGACTACCTGTCCGATGCGCTCGCCGCGCAGGTCGGCGGCATCGGCATCGCACCGGGCGGCAACATCAACTACATGACCGGCCACGCCGTGTTCGAAGCCACGCACGGCACCGCGCCGAAGTATGCGAACCTCGACAAGGTCAACCCGGGTTCGGTCATCCTGTCCGGCGAAATGATGCTGCGCTACCTGGGCTGGACCGAAGCGGCCGACGCGATCATCGCCGCGATGGACAAGGCCATCGGCAACAAGACCGTGACCTACGACTTCGCCCGCCTCATGGACGGCGCGAAGGAGATCAAGTGCTCCGAGTTTGCGGATGAGCTGATCAAGGCGCTGTAATCCGCAGTATCCGGGAGCGGCCACTCGCCGCTCCCGGATAACCGCCGGACGAGGATGTTCATGAGCCTTGCACAGTTGACGGCTACGCGGCTTGCGCCCATCGATCCGCTGAGCGTCGAGTTCGGAGAGTGCGTCAACTTGGTCACGGGCGACAACGGCCTTGGCAAGTCCCTGATACTCGGCCTCGCGTTCTGGCAATTGACGAACTCCTGACCGGGTCAGGAGCCGTTGCAGACCGCGGGCAGTGCCGTCGTGACGTCAGTCGTCGCTGGCGAGTCCAGCAGCGACGTCACGTGAGCCGCGAGCTACCCGGCCAGTGAACAGCGATGGGTCTGGAGCAAGGGGCGACCGCCCATGTCTGCTCTCGTCATCTACGCCTGAGCCAATGGTGGGTTCTCGGTCTGGGACCCGGCGCGCAACTACTACCGGGATTCGCTGGACCCTGAATTCGGCGAGGCCCCGCGGGCCTACCGGATGAGCCAGTCCGAAGTCTGGAACGGCCTTGCGGGACAGCGCGAAGGTCAATCGCTCTGTAGTGGGTTCATCCTCGACTGGGTCTCGTGGCAACGCGAACGCCGGCCAGAGTTCGGCGTACTCTGGAAACTCTTGCAAGCGCTTTCGCCGAGCCCGGACGAGCCGTTGGTACCCGGTGAGCCGCGGCGCCTGTCGCCGGATGACGTACGGGACTACCCGACATTGCGCACCAGCTATGCCGAGATTCCAGCGCACCTGTGCTCCGAGGCCGTCAAGGGCGTGATCGGACTCGCCACTACCGGTCCGGTCTCGGGAACATCCGCTGCTGAAACCGCAGCCCCGCCAGCACCTGCTCGACGCGTTCATGCGACAGCGTGCCGATGCGTTCGCGCAGTCGCGTTTTCTCGACCGAATCGATCTGGGAGACGACCACGACGCTCTGCCGTGGCAAGTCGCCCTCGCCCGGGTCGAGCAGCACGTTGCCGGGTTCGCTCGCGCGCCGCAGATTCGAGGTCAGCGCGCAGACGACGACAGTCGCGATGCGCGACCGGTTGAACAGGTCATCCTGCACGACGACGTGCGGATGTGCGTAATCGGGTACCGGACCGCGTGAGTCGTCGGGTGCGATCCAGAACAGATCGCCACGACGGATGGTCGCCACGTCGGCAGTGGGGACAGGGGGCACGGAATCGATAGCCGTCGTCTCAGGGCGATGCATCATGTGTCATTCGATGTGATCGACGAACACCAGATCCGCAGCCGGTGTTCCGGGTACGGCGAAGCGTGACAGACGTG
>CAMLSI010000499.1 GCA_946482585.1 uncultured Lysobacteraceae bacterium | reverse complement strand
ATGAGTATCCGCTGCTGCTGGCGCCGATACTGGCCGACCGCGCCGATGTCGTGTTCGGCTCGCGCTTCCGCAACGCTCGTCCGCAGCGCATGCTCGTTCGGCACTGGGTCGGCAACAAGGTGCTCACGCAGCTGTCGAATCTCTTCACCCGCCTGCAATTGAGCGACATGGAAACCTGCTACAAGGTTTTCCGTCGCGAGATCATCCAGGGAATCCGGATCGAGGAGCACCGCTTCGGCTTCGAGCCCGAAGTCACCGCCAAGATCGCCAGAACCGGGTGCCGCATCGAGGAAGTCGGCATTTCGTACCACGGCCGCAGCGTTGCGGAAGGCAAGAAGATCGGCTGGAAAGACGGTCTGCGCGCCCTGTGGTGCATCGTGAAGTACAGCCCGTCGCTTCGCGAGCGATGGCGCGAGCGCCGGCGCGGCTCGCTGCGTACCGCCGACCCACGGCCATAGCGATCGCGCCGACGGATGAGGGCGCGCGGCGGCGCAGGCGAACGGCGGTTCCTGGGCTAAGCTTTCGCGAACTGCCGGAGATCGTCCGATGAGATCGGTGCTGCTGTCGCTATCGCTCGTACTGGTCGTGCCGGCCCTCTCGTCCGCTGCCCATGCGGCGCCGACCGCCGAGGGTGTGCGTGACGTCGGCAAGAGCGACGCATTGCGCAAGCCGCTGCTCGATGCATTGCGCGGACCGGTCCAGAGAGACCTCGAGCAACCCGTGCAGTTCGTCGTGAGCACGCTGCGTGTGCAGGACGGCTGGGCATTCGTCATTGCCACACCGCAGACGCCGGCCGGAGAACCGATCGACTACGCGCGCACGCGCTACGCCTCGGCGATCGCGGACGGCGTGTTCGACGGCGGGACGCTGTTCGCGCTGCTGAGGTCGGACGGAGGCTCCTGGTCGGTGACGGCGTTCGTCATCGGTCCGACCGACGTGGCTTACCTCGCCTGGCCGGAGCAACACGGCGTGCCGGCGACGCTGTTCGGGTTGCCGCCCCACTGAGGCGGTTGCGCTTCCGCCCCGGCTCCAATGACCCGGGACAGGCGCGAAATCGACGCGTTACCCGCCCGCGACCGTCGTCAAAATGTCTACGAGTTCGAAGAACTGACCCGTATACAGGCCCAGGATCAGCGTCCGTCGGAGGGAGGATCGGCCATGAACGAACGTATCGTCGGTGCGCGGCGCGCGTCTGCACTGTTCTTGCTGAGCGTACCCACACGCCTGGTGCTGTGCGCCTGCCTGCTGTTGAGCTCCGCGCGCGCGCGCGCCGAGTTCCTGTTCGTCGACGGCTTCGACGCCGGCCCCGCGCCGGTCGTGCGCGTGCTGCGCGACGATCGCGTGGCGACGCTCGAGATGGACTACAACGCGGACAGCCCGTGGGGTCAGTTCTGGAACATGAGCGGTTCGCCGAAGGACGACGCCGGATTCCTCGTGAGCTGGTGGCCGCAGACGGCGAGCGCGCTCGAAGCCGCGCGCGCGATGTCCGGCAACGACAGCGGCGGCGCGTGCCTGAACCCCGATCACCTGAAGACGCCGCTGCTCGCCGAGGCGCCGTCGGATCTGCCGCCCGGCTACAAGTGGCTGGTCACCGGCAATCGCCGCGTGCAGATCCAGCCGCTGGCCAACAACGCGGCATACGTCGTGCGCGTGCAGCGCGTCAACGCGCTCGGCCAGATCACGAGCCTGCCGACGCAGATCGCCTTCAACGGCGGCGATCCCGCGCGCGTGGACGCGCTGCGTTCGAGTCTCACCTATTTCGACGACTTCAATCTGCCGCTCGGCGCGGCCGACGAGAAACTCTGGAACAACGCGACGGTGACGTCGACCGACTCGCGCTTCAATCTGTTCTTCATCAACGATCAGTTCCACGCGCATACCTTGAACGGCACGCGCGTGGACAACACCGGCGACAAATCGCAGACCTCCCAGCGCTTCCGCAAGAAGATGCGGATCGAATCCGGCGTGCGGCGCCGTGTCGTGTTCGACATGGACGGCCCGCTGAGTCCGCGTTCGGTGTGGTATCTGGATCTGAGCCCGGTGACTTCCGATACCACCGCACACGCGAGCTTCTTCGACGAGGACGGCGCGACCGGACTGCCGGCCGGCATCGTGCGCATCCGCGCGCAATTCCAGACCTTGAGCGTGAGCCTGATCGACATGCAGGGCGCCTCGCACCAGGTGGCGACGGTCGACATGGAGAACGCCGGACGGCAGGTCGTCTCCAACGTGCGACGGCATTTCGACGTGCGAGTGGGCACCGACGGCGTGCAGATCTTCGTCGACGGCAAGAGCCTGATCAACGCGAGTTTCGCGCCCGGCGCGTTCTCGGCCGGCGACTACGAGCTGCTCTGGGTCGGCTTCGGCTACAACACGCCCAAGGACGCGGTCTCGTACTACCTCGTCCACTGGGACAACTTCGGCTTCGACGGGCCGGTGGTCGATTCGCGCGTGATCCACAACTACGTGACGCGGATCGAAGGCACGGACTATCAGAAGTCGCAGCGCTGGAACAACACGTTCCCGACCTTCCTCATCAACATTCCCGACGATCTGCGTCCGGTGACGGCCGGCGCGACGGCCGAAGCGTGGCTGGTATACACGTATCAAATGGGAGATTATTCCAATTTGAGCATATTGCCGGGCGACTACGTCGCCGTCAACGGCGCGGCGCAATTCCCGCTGCCGCAGCCGGTGAACAACAGCACGCCGTACAACGCGTCGCTGCTGCAATGGGGCATGCCGCACACCGCGCGCATCAAGCTCGGCAATCTGGTACAGGGCGGCGGCTCGCCGCTCCTGGTCGGCAACAACACGTTCCGGTTCTTCGCCGACAACGCGGGCCTGCTGAACGCGCACGTCGAGGTGTTCTACCCGCCGGGCAGCGCGCCGGCCTACACGCCGCCGTCGGCGCTGCATCATTTCCCGTTGCACGCGGAACTGCCGCGGCTCGGTCCGCCGGCGCGGCTGCAGCGCATCGGCGACACGGATGTCGGCGAGGCGCAGCATTTGTCGGCCAATCCGCCGACGCGCATCAACGTGAGCGGCATGGTTCCGCTCAACGTCGAAGTCGGCAACGCGAGCTGGGCCGGATGGGCGCCGCAGCTGATGCACATGCCGGTGCTCAGCGGCGAAGTCTGGAGCGCCGGCGGCACGGCAGGCATCGCGACGGTCGAAGTGTTCATACGTCCGGCCGGCGGCGCCGCGCCGGGCACGCGCATCGTGCTGCTCGATACCGCGCGGCACGTGCCGGCGCCGCAGGGGCGCTACGGTCTGCGGTTCAATTCGGCCGCATTCCCGAACGGCGACTACGATCTGTTCGTGCAGGCGACGACGCCGTCCGGCCTGAAGAGCGTGCCCAGCTACGGCGACGAGGTCCACGAGTTCGAGGCCGCGGCGCTCTCGGGCGCGTACTACCCGATTCCGATTCGCATCCAGAACTGACGGCTTCCTATCGCGCGGGGCACCCCGGTGTCACAGCCTCGAAACTGTTGCGCTGCAGCACGTCGGCCGGATCGAACACGATCACCGTCAGGTCCGGCGAATTGCCG
>CAMLSI010000498.1 GCA_946482585.1 uncultured Lysobacteraceae bacterium | reverse complement strand
AGTTCGTCCTTGAGGCGCTGCAGACTGACCGGATAGCGGGACGTCTTCAGCAGGCGGTGCAGGCTAAGTATGCGTTCGTATCGGTCCATAGGGCTCCGATTGTGGCGGCTCGCCGGTTACATGCGCTAGAGCCTGAGCAGGAGTTGGGGACGCAGTCACGCCGACGGCCGCCGGCCCGCAAGGCGGCGTCGCGCCGACAGCACGCGACGCCGCCGCGCGCGATCCGTGCGCGACGTGTCCATGGACCCCGAATTCCCGCCAGACTACGCCAGGACGGAGCGAACCGCTGTCGCCGTCCTGTACCCTTTTGCGTGTAGGTGTCGAACTGTAACCGTCCGCTGTCTCAGTTCCGGAGAACCCAGATGCACCCGTTCCGAATGCTGCTCGCCGTCGCGCTGTCCCTGCCCGCGCTCGCCCTGGCCGGGCCGCGCGACGAGGTCCACGCCGCCTACACGCGCTTTCTCGCGGCGAAAAGCTTCCGCGCGACCGTGACCGACGCGAACAAGGGCCAGCAGCTGTCGATGATGGAATTCGTCGCGCCCGACCGCTACCACATCCACAACGGCCAGGGGCAGATGGAACAGATCCTCATCGGCGACGACGCCTACACGCTGATCGACGGCAAGCGTGTGAAGCTGCCCATGCCGATCAAGGTCGGCCGCATCGTCGGCCAGTACCGCAATCAGCAGACGCTCGACGAACTCGCGCGCGACCTCGAGGTCACCGCGCTCGGCGACGAAACCGTCGACGGCAAGGCCACCAAAGTCTATTCCTACACCGTGACCGAGCCCGCCAAGAGCGACGTCAAGGTCTGGATCGACCTCGCGAGCGGCCTGCCGCTTCAGCTCGAATCCAGCGGCCGCTTCATGGGCGTCAAATCGACGACGCGCCTGCGCTACTACGACTACGACGACCCGGCGATCCGGGTGACGGCGCCGGCGGAGTGAGGCGGCACGGGCGGGAATTCACTCCTGCGTTCCACATGGCAACCGCGTGACGTCTCGCCGCGACGGCGCAGTCAACTCCGCTATGCTGGCAGACATGCCCTCGCCCGCCGTCCATCTCGGTCTCGATGCCGTCATCTTCGCCGTGACCGCGGAGGCGCCGCGCATCCTGACCGTGCGCGAGGCGCCCGGTGCCGACGAAGCCCTGCCGTCCGGCCCGCTCGATCTCGAAGCCCACTCCACACTCGAACGCGGCGTGCGCGACTGGGTCGCCAAACAGACCGGCCTCGCGCTCGGCTACGTCGAACAGCTCTACACCTTCGGCGACCGCTTCCGCGATCCGCGCGAACGCGCCGGCGGCCCGCGCGTCATCGCGATGACCTACCTCGCCCTCGTGCGCGAACAGGCCCTGCCCGCCGGCCTCGGCGCGCAATGGCGCGACTGCTACGCCTACCTGCCCTGGGAAGACTGGCGCCGCGGCCGCCCCGAGCTCATCGAACGCGAACTCGCCCCGCGCCTGCACACCTGGGCCGGCAGCGACACCCGCAAGCACGAGCGCGTCGATCTCACTTTCGGTCTCGATACCGCGCCGTGGGATCCCGAACGCACGCTCGAACGCTACGAGCTGCTCTGGGAAGCGGGCCTCGTCGCCGAAGCCAATCGCGAACGCGGCGCCGCGCCGACGCAGACCGCCCGCAGCGGCACGCCGCTCGCGCTCGATCATCGCCGGATCCTCGCGACCGCGCTCGGCCGCGTGCGCGGCAAGCTCAAATACCGCCCCGTCGTGTTCGAACTGCTGCCGCCGGAATTCACTTTGTTGCAATTACAACAAGTGGTCGAAGCACTCAGCGGCAACCGGCTGCACAAGCAGAACTTCCGGCGACTGGTCGAGAGCGCGGGCCTCGTCGAAGGCACCGGACGCCTCGCGACCGGTACCGGCGGGCGACCCGCGGAGCTGTTCCGCTTCCGGCGCGAAGTGTTCCGCGAACGGCCCGATCCGGGCGTGTATTTTCCGGGCGCGTGGTGGAGTCGGTGACGCGACGGCCCTGCCGTCGCCGGGACCGGATCGGCCGTGCCATCCGCTGCGATCAGATCCCTGGCGCTCCTGTCACGGAGCCGCATCCGCCGCGCGCGGCGCCGCGCTCAGCGCGAGGTAGCCGAAGTACAGCAGCGGGATCACGATCAGCGTAAGGACGGTGCTGACCAGGATGCCGAAGATCAGCGACACGGCCAGCCCGCTGAAAATAGGATCGTCGATGATGAACAGGGCGCCGATCATCGCTGCCAGGCCCGTCAGCGCGATCGGCTTGGCGCGTACGGCGCAGGCGTCGATCACCGCCTCCGCGAGCGCGCCGCCGGCGGCCACGGACTGGTTGATGAAATCCACGAGCAGGATGGAATTGCGCACGATGATGCCGGCGAGCGCGATCATTCCGATCATCGAGGTCGCCGTGAACTGCGCGCCGAGCAGCGCATGCCCGGGCATCACGCCGATCACGGTCAGCGGGATCGGCGCCATGATCACCAGCGGCACTCCGTAGCTGCGGAACTGGGCGACGACGAGCAGGTAGATCAGCACCATGCCCGCCGCATAGGCAATGCCCATGTCGCGGAACGTCTCGTAGGTGATCTGCCATTCGCCGTCCCACTTCACCGCGAAGCGGCTGGTCTCCTCGGGCTGGTCGATGAAGGACTGTTGCAACCGCTGTCCGCCGACGTCGGCGTCCCGGAGCTGACCGACCAGATCGAACATGCCGTACAGCGGACTGTCGAGCTTCCCGGCCTCGTCGCCCGTGACGTACACCACCGGCAGCAGGTCCTTGTGGTGGATCGCCCCGTCCCAATGCGCACGGCTCACGCTGACGAGTTCCGACAGTGCCACGAGCCGACCGTCGCTGCCGCGCACGTTCACCGCCAGCAGGCGCGCGAGCGAGGCCTGGTCGGCGACGGGCAGTCGCAGGCGTACCGGACGCGCGTACTTGGAACGCCCGTCCTGCACCCAGGTCGCGTCCAGCCCGCTCACGGCGGCGGCCACCGCCTCGGCGATTGCCGACTGCGGCACACCGAGCCGCGCGGCGCGCGCGCGGTCGACGACCAGCGTTTCCCGCGTCGCATCGGCCTCGACGCTGGTGTCGATGTCCACGAGGCCTTCGGTGGCTGCGAAGCGCTGCGCCAGCGCGCGCGCCAGCTGCCGCGTATGGCTGTAGTCCGGACCGTAGAGTTCGGCCACCAGCGGCGCGAGCACCGGCGGGCCGGGGGGTACTTCCACCAGCTTCAGCGATGCGCCGTGGCGCTGGGCGATTCCGGCGAGGACCGGCCGCAGTGCGCGCGCGATCTCGTGGCTCTGGCGCACGCGTTCGTGCTTGTCGACCAGGTTGACCTGCAGGTCGCCGACGTTGCTGCCGCTGCGCAGGAAGTACTGCCGCACCAGCCCGTTGAAGTTCATCGGCGCCGAGGTGCCGGCGTAGCCCTGGTAGTCGAGCACTTCCGGCACGGCGTCCAACGCCGAGGCAAGTTCCACGAGCAGCGCGTCGGTCTGTTCGAGCGTGCTTCCCTCGGGCAGGTCGACCACGATCTGCAGTTCGGACTTGTTGTCGAACGGCAGCA
>CAMLSI010000497.1 GCA_946482585.1 uncultured Lysobacteraceae bacterium | reverse complement strand
GCATGTTCGAAGCAGGCGATGCAGGGAAGTTGATCCCGCACACGCTGGAGGCTTACATGGCTTGGATCGTGGTCTCACGGCGGGAGGGCAGGCAACGCCGAGCTACCGGGGAGCCCGGTTCCTTCGGCTCGCTCGCAAGTCCGGAGGAGAGCCGAGGCGGCGCAATGCCGGGATTCTCGTTTCCTTGTCGAGCGCCGGCGATGCCGCCGCAGTTCGTCCGGACCCGCGTCTAACCCGAATGGACTAGCCCGAAACGTCGTCCGCGGTGCGAGACTTCGCCCATGCACCCTACGACCATCCTCGTCGCCGACGACCATCCGCTGTTCCGTTCGGCCGTGCTGCACGCGCTGCGCGAGTCGATGCCGCAGGCGGCCGTGGTCGAAGCGTCGAGCGCGTCGACCCTGATGCAGGCGCTGGTCGCGCACCCGGATACCGATCTCGTGCTGCTCGACCTCGCCATGCCCGGCGCGCACGGCTTTTCGGCCCTGCTGCACGTGCGCGGCGAGCGGCCGGACATACCGGCGGTGGTCATCTCCTCGAACGATCATCCGCGCGTGATCCGTCGCGCCCAGCAGTTCGGCGCGGCCGGATTCATCCCCAAATCGTCGCCGGCCGAGGCGATGAGTGAAGCGGTCGCCGCCGTGCTCGACGGGGGGGTCTGGTTTCCCGCGATGGCGACGGAGTGCTCCACGCACGATGCACAGCTCGCCGCGCGGATGGCGCAGCTGACACCACAGCAGTTCCGCGTGCTGCTCTGTCTGGCCGATGGCCTGCTCAACAAGCAGATTGCGCATGAGCTGGGCCTGGCCGACAACACGGTGAAAGTGCATGTCACCGCGATCCTCAAGAAACTCGGGTGCCACAGTCGCACGCAGGCAGCGGTGCTGGTGAAGTCGCTGGAGCCTGAGGGGGTGCCTGGCGAGATCGGGCCGGAAGACGCCGACGCGGATCACTGAACGCCTGCGACCTCAACCGGCCCGACGCAGCAGCATCTGCATCATCAGCGCGCGCAGCGCCGGCGGACGCACCGGCTTGGACAGGAAACCCCAGCCGTTTGCCTGCGCATGCGCACGCAGCGCGTCGCTGCGTTCGGCGGTGACGAGAATCACCGGCGGCTGCGCCTGCCAGCGATCGCACAGATGCGGGTAGAGCTCGGGGCCATTCATGCCGGTCATGCGGACGTCGAGCAGCAGCAGGTCCGGCGCCCGGCCCGGCGCAGCGGCGGCCAGCGCCGCGTCGCCGCCGGCCGCGAGTTCGACCCGGCATTCCCAGCGTTGCAACAGCGCTCGCGTGGCTTCACAGACGCGCGGATCGTCGTCCACGCACCACACACGACAGCCGCGCAACAGCGATCCGTCGTCGGCGTCGGGCGCGGCCGGTGTCGTCACCGCGGTCGCGACGTCGAGCGTGCCGCGGGGCAATCTCACCGAGAACACGCTGCCGCGACCCAGTCGCGAACGCAGGCCGATCGGATGGTCGAGCAGGCGGCCGATGCGCTCGACGATGGCGAGACCGAGGCCGGCGCCGCGATCGTTCGCGACACCGTCGTCGAGCCGCCGGAACTCCTCGAAAATTTCCTTCTGCAGGCTTTCGGGAATGCCGGGCCCCTGGTCGTGCACTTCGACGCGCACGCCGTCGCCGTCGCGACGGCAGCCGATCAGGATGCGGCCGCGCGGCGTGTATCGGATCGCGTTGGAGAGAAAATTCTGCAGGATGCGCCGCAACAGCGCCTCGTCGCTGCGCACCACGGCGCGTGTGGCCACGCGCCGCAATCGTAGCCCGCGGCCGTCGGCGACGATGCCGAATTCGCGGCTCAGCGTTTCCAGGAGCGGTTCCAGGCGGAAGTCGCGCACTTGTGTGTGCAAGGTGCCGGCTTCCAGCCGGGCGATGTCGAGCAGGCTGTTGAGGATGGCGTCCTGGGCGGCCAATGCATTGTCGACGTGCGCGGCGATCTCGTTCGTATCGGCATCGACCTGCTTGCCGCGCAGCGCGGAGAGGAACATCCGCGCGGCATTCAACGGCTGCAGCAGGTCGTGCACCGCCGAGGCGACGAAGCGGGTCTTGTAGCGGTTGGCGCTCTCTGCCTCGGCCTTGGCCTTGGCGAGATCGCGAGTGCGGTCCTCGATCCGGCGTTCCAGGGCGTCGGCCAGCGAACGCAATTCGCGCGCGGCGTTCTTGTAGCTCGTGATGTCGGCGTAGCTGGTGACGAAACCGCCCTCGGGCAACGGGTTGCCGCGGATCTCGAGCACCGTTCCGTCTTCTTTCTCGCTCTCGCGCAGATGCGGCTTGCCGCTGCGCAAGTAGTCGAGGCGGCGCTGGATCGATTCCTCGACCGGGCCGGGGCCGAGCAGGCCGCGTCGCGCGTTGTAGCGGAACAGGTCTTCGATCGGTCGGCCTACCTGCAGCAATTCCTCCGGAAAACGGAACAGTTCCACATAGCGCGAATTCCACGCCACCAGCTTCAGCTCCGCGTCGATGATGACCACGCCCTGCGGCAGGTGCTCCAGACTTCGGCTCAATCCGCTGTCGGCATCCCGCGCCGCCTGCACGATACCGTCCTGCGCCGTGCGCAGTTCCTGTGCGTGCTGGCGCAGGACCGTGTCCAGCTCCTCGCGAGTCCGCTGGCGATGCGCGGCCAGACGCCGGCGCTGCTGGACGAAGAGCCCCAGGAACGACAGCGCTAGCCATGCGGCGGCGGCGGCCAGGGCGGCGTTGCGGCCGGCGGCGTCGGCGTCGTCCACGTCGTGCAGCAGGTGCAGATTCCAGTGGTGTTCGGGCAGCGCCAGTGTCTGCCAGACCACGGGGCGCGCCGCGGCTGGCTGCGCGAGTTCGACGAGCGTGCCGCCATCCTCGAACCGTTCGAGCACGCGGTAGCCGGACGGTTGCAGAGCCTGGGCGGCGTACTGGTGCGTGGCATCCATCTCGCGGCGGTCGCCGTCGCGCAGCGGCCGCAGCAGGCGATAACGCCATTCGCTGCGGCTGGACAGGAACACCACGTCGTGCGCATCGCTGATCAGCACGAGGTCGGCGATGTGCTGCCATTCCGCTTCGAGTTCGGCCAGCTCGATCTTGATCACGATCACGCCGATCCGGCGGCCGGCTTCGTCGGTGATGGCCTGCGAAAGGAAGTAGCCGGGCACACTGGTGGTGACACCGACGCCGTAGAAACGTCCGCTGCCTTCGGTCAGCGCCTGCTGCACGTACGGGCGGTAGCTGTAGTCGCGGCCGACGTTGGTGGACGACAGGCGCCAATTGCTGGCCGCCACCGCGACGCCGTTGCGGTCGATCAGCGTCAGCGTCGACAGGCGGGTGACGCTGTTGGCTTGCTCCAGCTTCAGATTGAGGTGCTGGCGCGCGGCCTCGTCCAGCGGTCCTTCGAGAGGGCGGCGCAATTCCGGGTCCAGCGCCAGCAATTGTGGCAGGGTGCGATAGCGGTCGATGCGCTGCTGCAACGTCTGCGCGTACAGCACGAGCTGCCGTTGCAGTTGCGCGCTCTCCGAACGCAGCGTCTGGTCGCGGCCGACGCGTGACGCCACGCCCATGCAGATCAGCATGC
>CAMLSI010000496.1 GCA_946482585.1 uncultured Lysobacteraceae bacterium | reverse complement strand
GAAGAGCTCGCCGCGGCCAAGAAGGAAATCGAGGCGGCCGGCGGTACCTGCTTCACCTACGTGATCGACCTGTCCGACCTGACGAGCTGCGACGACTTCGTCAAGCGCGTCGTGGCCGACCACGGCGGCGTCGACGTGCTCGTCAACAACGCGGGCCGTTCGATCCGCCGTTCGATCGCGCTGAGCTTCGACCGCTTCCATGACTTCGAGCGCACCATGCAGCTCAACTATTTCGGCGCGCTGCGGCTGATCATGGGCTTCCTGCCGGTGATGTCGGAGAAGCGCCGCGGGCACATCATCAACATCTCGTCCATCGGCGTGCTCACGAATGCGCCGCGCTTCTCGGCCTATGTCGCGTCCAAGGCCGCGCTCGACGCGTTCTCGCGCTGCGCGCAGGCCGAGTATTCGGACCTCGGCATCAGCTTCACGACGATCAACATGCCGCTCGTGAAGACGCCGATGATCGCGCCGACGAAGATGTACGACCATGTGCCGACCCTGTCGCCGGACGAGGCCGCCGATCTCGTCGTCGAGGTCATCGTCGCGCGCCCGGTGCGTATCGCCACGCGGCTCGGCATCTTCGCGTCGATTCTCTATGCGCTCGCGCCGCGCGCCTACGAGATCATCATGAACTCCGCGTTCCGTCTGTTCCCGGATTCGGCCGCGGCCAAGGGCATGGCGGGCCGTGCCGAACTCGAGCAGCCCACCAACGAGCAGATCGCCGTCGCGGCGCTGATGCGCGGCGTGCACTGGTAGTCGGCGGGACCGGAACTCGCATAAAGCGGAGCGGACAAGCCCTTCCCTTCACGGGGAAGGCAGGGATGGGTTTCGCCACACGCAGCAAGGCGATTCTTATCCCGTTGCCCCCATCCGGCATGCAGCCGAGAATCCGCCATTGCCCCCGCAGGACGGATTCGATGAACGAAGCACGCAGAATTCAGATCGCGCTGCACGGCGCCGGCGGCCGCATGGGGCAGGCGGTCCTGCGCGCGGCGCAGCAGCAGTGCGACGTGGTCGTGTCGGCCGCGCTGGTACGTCCGGGGTCGACGCTCGCCGACGTACCGTTGCGCCAGATTTTCGGCGAGAGTGCCGGCGAGCTCGAATTCCGCGCGGCGCTCGATCCAGAGGTGTCGGTCGACACGCTCGTCGATTTCAGCGGGCCGCACGCCTTCGACGCCGCACTCGCACTCGCGCTCGAGCGGCGTGCCGCCTTCGTGAGCGGCACGACCGGTCTGTCGTCGCATCAACTCGGCGAGCTGCGCCGCGCAGCCGTGACGATTCCGGTGCTGTGGGCGTCCAACTTCAGTCTCGGCGTCGCCCTGATGCGGCGGTTCTCGCGCATCGCGGCGAAGGTGCTGCCGGACTGGGATTGCGAGATCGTCGAAATGCATCACCGGCGCAAGGCCGATGCGCCGTCCGGCACGGCGCTGACCCTGGGCGAAGCGGTGGCGGAAGGGCGCGGCATCGCGCTCGACGAAGTCGCCGCCCATGGCCGCTGCGGCCAGATCGGCGCGCGGCCGGCCGGCCAGATCGGCTTCCACGCGCTGCGCGGCGGCGACGTCGTCGGCGAACATACGGTCATCTTCGCGAGCGACGACGAGCGCGTGGAGTTCACGCACCGCGCGGCGAACCGCGACATCTTCGCGCGCGGCGCGCTGCTCGCCGCGCGCTGGCTCGCTGGTGCCAGACCCGGCCGCTACGACATGGACGACGTGCTCGGCGATTGAGGCCGCGCAGCGGCGTTTCCGGGAAAACTCGCCGGCGTGCGCATCGACCAAGGTATCGAGGCCTCGCGACGGGTGGACACTCGCGCCGTCGCCGCATAAAATCGCGCCTCGCCTCGATTCCCTTTTTCCGCCCAATCCACGGACTGGTAGAGCCAGCCCGCGGGTTTTCGCGCACCTGAGTTTGGCGGTGCAGGGCCACTACGCATAAGGCGACCGCATGACCATGCCAGCACTCCTCGCCCTCGCCGACGGCAGCCTGTTCTACGGAACCGGCATCGGCGTCGAGGGATCGACGACCGGCGAAGTCGTGTTCAACACGGCGATGACCGGCTATCAGGAAATCCTGACCGACCCTTCGTATTCGCAGCAGATCGTCACGCTGACCTATCCGCATATCGGCAACACGGGCTGCAATGCCGTCGACGTCGAGTCCGCTTCGGTCGCTGCCGCAGGCCTCGTGATCCGCGACCTGCCGCTGCTCGCCAGCAACTGGCGGTCGACCGAGACGCTGCAGGACTACCTCACGCGCAACCGCATCGTCGCGATCAGCGACATCGACACGCGCCGCCTGACGCGCATCCTGCGCGACACCGGCGCGCAGAGCGGTGCCATCGTCGCCGGCGCGAACCTCGACGCCGAGGCCGCACTGGCGGCCGCGCGCGCCTTCCCCGGCCTCAAGGGCATGGACCTCGCGAAAGTCGTCAGCACGACGCAGCGCTACGGCTGGAATGAAGGCAGCTACGAGCTCGACAACACCCGGTTCCTGCGCACGCCCGCGCGCTATCGCGTGGTCGCGTACGACTTCGGCATCAAGCACAACATCCTGCGCATGCTGGCCGACCGTGGCTGCGACGTCACGGTCGTGCCGGCGCAGACGAGCGCAGCCGACGTGTTCGCGCTGAAGCCCGACGGCGTATTCCTGTCCAACGGCCCCGGCGATCCGGAGCCCTGCGACTACGCGATCGCGGCGATCAAGGATTTCGTCGCGGCACGCGTGCCGCTGTTCGGCATCTGCCTCGGCCATCAGCTGCTCGGTCTCGCCGCGGGCGCGCGCACGCTGAAGATGAAGTTCGGCCATCACGGCGCGAATCATCCGGTCATCGACATAGCGAGCGGCCGCGTGATGATTTCGAGCCAGAACCACGGCTTCGCAGTCGACGAACAGACCTTGCCCGCGAACGTCAAGGCCACGCATCGCTCGCTGTTCGACGGTTCGTTACAGGGCATCGCGCTGACCGACGCGCCGGCCTACAGCTTCCAGGGGCACCCGGAGGCGAGTCCCGGACCGCAGGACGTCGCGAGTGTGTTCGATCCGTTCATCCAGATGATGCAGTCGCGCCAGCGCGCGGCGGCCTGATCGGGACGACGGCAATGCTGCATTCGCTACGCCTGCGCGCGCTGGCGTCCGTCGCCGCGGGCGCCTGGCTTCTGGCGACGCTGGTTCCGGCCCAGGGCCGCGACCGCGCGATCGACGTGATTTCCTACGACCAGCTCGGCGGGCACGTCGGCGAGACCGTCGTCGTGCGCACCACGCTCGGCTCGCGCCGTGCCGGCACGCTGGTGCGCTATACGCGCACTGCGCTGCGCCTCAAGCTCGACCCGCGCGACGGCGGCGTCGAGCTCGACATTCCTTCCAGTTCCGTGCGCGCCGTCGAAGTCGCGCGCGAAACCGCCACGACGCCCGGAGGCGACAGTGCCAAAAAGAACTGATCTCAAGACCATCCTGATCCTCGGTGCCGGCCCCATCGTCATCGGTCAGGCCTGCGAGTTCGACTATTCCGGTGCGCAGGCCTGCAAGGCGCTCAAGCAGGAGGGCTTCCGCGTCGTCCT
>CAMLSI010000495.1 GCA_946482585.1 uncultured Lysobacteraceae bacterium | reverse complement strand
ACACGGATCTGGCCGCCCTGCTGCGACAGCGCCGGCATGTTGAACACCAGGATGCCGCCGGTGTTGTTGGTGGCGACGTTGTCGTAGACGTCGGCGTTGATCGTATTCTCGATCTCGATGCCCGCGACGTTCGATTCGGCGCGGCTCCGGCGCACGATCACGTCGCGGGACTGTCCCACGTAGATGCCGGCGTCGGATGCGGCGATCGCGACACAGTCCTCGATCAGCACGTTCGTGGTCTTGACCGGATACAGGCCATAGGCGCCGTTCGTGGTGCTAGGGCCGCCGGTCCATTGCACCTTCACACCGCGTATCGTGATGTTCTTGGACTCGCTGATCTTGAGGCCGTCGCCCTTGGAGTCCTCGATCGTGAGGTGTTCGATCGTGAAATCGTCGCCGTTGACGAGCAGCCCCTCGGCGCCGGCCTTCTGCCCCTTGAAGGTGAGCACGCTCTTGTCCATGCCGGCGCCGCGGATCGTGATGCCGCTCGCACGCAGGGTCAGGCTGCGGTCGAACGCGAAGCGGCCCGCGGGGATCTCGATGACGTCGCCGGGTTTCGCGTCGAGCAGTTGCTGCTGCAGCTTCGGCGCATAGCTCGCATCGGCGGCAGGTGCCGGCGGCTGCGCCGGTTCGCCGCAACCGGCGAGCAGCAGGGCGATCGCGATCATCGGTATACATTGACGCATGGCTGGCTCCGCCGCGGGTATCCACCCAGTCTTGTGCGGTCGCCGCATCACAAGTGAGGGCGGCAACGGCATACTTGGGGGGGCAAAACGGCCAAGCGAAAGACACGCACGATGGCGCAGACGCGCAACGCGATCGACGATCCGCGGTTCTCCGCGGCAGTGCTCCCGACCAATATCCTGAGCGGCCTGGTGCAGTTCGCGCAGGCGCGCGGCGTCGATGCGGGCGCCTGGTTCGCCGGCTTCTCCCTGAGTCCGAACGACGTCTGCGACCCGAGTGCGAGGGTGTCGTACCGCCAGGCCCTGACAATCATCCGCCGCGCGATCGCCTCGATGCCCGATCCGGACCTGGGGCTCTTGATCGGGCGGCATCAGGACATCGGCAACTTCGGCCTGCTCGGGCTGGCGATGAAGACCGCGCGCAGCTTCGGCGACGCCGTCGCGATCGGCATCACGCACCAGCGCGCGACCGGCACCCTGCTCGACCTCGACCTCGAAATCCTCGCGTCCGGGGAGATCGCGCTGTTCGCGCGCGCGCCGGTCGACGACCCGGTCGTGCTGCCGTTCCTCTGCGAGGAAATGTTCTCGAGCGTGCTCGCGGTCGGCCGCGAGCTCGCCGGCGCCGCGCTGAAGCCGCTGCGGCTCGAGCTCACGTATGCGGCGCCGCCGCACGTCGAGGAGTACCGCGCGCTGTTCGGTTGTGAGCTGCGTTTCGGCGCCGCGCACAATTGCCTCGTCGTCGATGCGCGCACGCTGGAACAGCCGTTTCCGAACTACAACCCGGTCACGGCGCGGCAGGCCCAGGCGGCGCTGCTGCGCGACCTGCAGGCGACGCCCGTGGTGCGCAGCGAGACCGTCGCCGCAGTCGAGCGGCAATTGCGCCAGCGCATCGCGCAGAACCCGCGCCTGCTCGATGTCGCGGTATCGCTGTACCGCAGCGAACGCACCCTGCGGCGCCAGCTCGCGGGCGAGGGCGAGAGCTTCACGACGATCCACGACCGCGTGCGCTGCGAACGCGCGCTGGAGCTGTTGCGGGACCGGCGCCTGACGGTCGCCCAGGTCGGCAGCCAGGTCGGTTTCGGCGACGTGCGCGAATTCCGCCGCGCGTTCAAGCGCTGGACCGGCCGCACGCCGACGGAGTTGCGCGCGCCTTGAGTGCGCGCCCTCCCCCAGCGGGCCTGGGGGAGAGGGCCGAAGCCGCGCCTCTTGTGCTTTGCAGCATTTTCCACAACCGCGCTTGACCGGATTTCCCCCCACGCGTTGCCGCTGCGGCCCTCGCTAGTGCGGCGCCCGCGTCCAAGACTCGCCTCGCTCTGTCGCCGGCTCGCGGCGGCGGAGCCGCTCCGCACCCGCCGTCAATGTCCTTTTCCTGGAGGCAGTGACCATGCAAAAGCTCAATGTTCTCGCCGCTGCGTTCGGCGTCGCTCTCGCCGCAGTGGCGTCGCCGGCTCGCGCCGAACTCGGCGACTACACGTTCTGGCAGACGCTCGCGAACCTCGTCTCGCCGCCGCGCGCCGACAATCCGGTGACGCCGGCGCAGCGCACCGGCCAGTATCCGCTGCTGTCCAACCCGTCCGGCTTCGCCGACGGTTTCCGGCCCGGCGCCTACGGCGAGTGGCAGACCATCCGGCTCGCGCCGCAGACCGGTGCGGTCTGCGGCAACGGCTCGCCGTACAAGTTCTTCGTCAACCGCGTCGCGAACACACGCAACACCATCGTCTACATGGAAGGCGGCGGCGCCTGCTGGGACTACCTGAGCTGCACCGGCCAGACCGGCGTGCGCGGCGCGCGCAACCCCAACGGCGTTCCCGACGACTACATGAGCCTCCTGAATCCGGGCGCGAGCCTCGTCAGTCCGTTCGTCACGCGCGTGAGCCCGTTCGATGCGGTGAAGACGCAGAACTGGAACATGGTCTACGTGCCGTATTGCACCGGCGACATCTACAGCGGCGACAAGGTCGCGATCTATCCCGACCCCGGCGGCACGAACCCGCCGCTGGTCTGGCATCACAACGGCGTGCGCAACGTGCGCGCGGTGATTTCCTGGCTCAAGGACAATCTACCGCGGCCGACGCAGATGCTGTCGACCGGCTGCAGCGCCGGCGGCGCCGGCAGCCTCACGAGCTACGCGGCGCTGCGCCGCGACCTCGCGCCCGACCGCGGCTTCCTGCTCGATGATTCGGGACCCGTGTTCAGCACGCCGGTCGGCGGAAGTTCCGCGCAATACCCGTCGCTGCCGCTCTCGACCCTGATCCGCAGCGCCTGGGGACTCGACGCCGCGGGCGGTCCGGTGTCGTTCCTCGCGGCCAACCTGCCGTCGCTGAATACGACCAACCTCGGCACGATCTACCCCGCGCTGTCGGCGAAGTTCCCCGGCGATCGCCTGGGTCATGTGCATTTCTGGAAAGATCTCAACTTCGCCGGCTATTCGTACGAACGCTTCTATCCCGAAATCGGCAACGCGCCGGACCAGGCGACCAAGGAAACGCTGGTGCATGCGAAGTGGGACGTCGACACCGGCCGGTTGCGCGCGACGTTGAACGGGCTCGCGAATTTCGGCGGCTATTTCCCGCAGTTTCGCGCGCTGAACGAAAGCCACTGCACGACCATCGTCGATCTGAAGAACGGCGACGTGCAGGAACGCGGGCTCGAGCTCAAGCAGTTCATCGACAGCGTGCTCGACGGCAGCGGAGCCGTGATCGATGCGAGCGAGGCCAGCGACGCGGCCGATCGCGCCAAGCCGTTCAACCTGCTGTACTGGACCATCGACCAACTGCTGTGATCATCGCTGCGGGACGCCGCAGACCGCGGCGTCCCGCGCGGGAGCCTGACATGCGCGATCGAATCCGTTCCGTGGTTGGACCGCGGCGTCGGCGAGGCGTCGTCGCCGGCGGC
>CAMLSI010000494.1 GCA_946482585.1 uncultured Lysobacteraceae bacterium | reverse complement strand
GTCGAGCAGATGGTGGCGCGTTTTGCCGAGAGCGACCGCCTCTGGCTCGGCATCGCCGCCGAGGGCACGCGCAAGGCCGTGACGAAGTGGAAATCGGGTTTCTGGCAGATCGCGCGCGCGGCGAACGTGCCGGTCATGACGATCTACTTCCACTATCCCGAAAAAACCATCGGCATCGGGCCGCTGTTCGAACTCAGCGACGATCGCGACGCCGACATCGCGCGCATCCGCGAGTTCTACCGGCCCTGGCGCGGCAAGAACCGCGGCGCCTTCTGACGGCGCGACAGCGCGCCCGGCGCAGTGGCGGCAACCAAACGGTCGCGCGGCTGTCGTCGTGCTGTCATCGGCGGCGCGCAGACTCCGGCAATGGCCACCGTGCTCCTCCTCGCCCTGCTGTGCCTGAGTCTCGCCGGCTTCGTCTGCGCCGCGGCATGGAGCCGTCCCGACGCGGATCACGCACGGCGCTGGGATGCGGCATTCGCCTTCATCATCGGCGCGGCCGGCGCGGAGCTCGTGCTGCTGGGTTCACCGCTGGGCCTGATGTTTCCCTGGGTCGCGGCGTTCGGCCTCGTCTTTCCGATGCTGGCCGGCCCGTTCTGGTGGCGCAGCCGCCACGGCCGGCAACGCTGGTCCTGGCGGCGCTGGGCGCTGCAGCTCGTGCCGGGCGCGGCGCTGTTGCTGTCGACGCTCGTGACCGTGGCCGGCGACGAAACGGCGCCCTGGAGCGCCGGCATGCTGCCGTCGGTCGCGCTCGTGATCGCCGCCGCCGTCCTGAATCTCCTCGCCGGCGCGCTGCGGCGTCCGCAACCGATGCGCGACCGCCGTCGCTGGTCGATCGTCTGAGCATCCGCACGGCCGCTGCGCCGGCCGGGCCTTTTCCGTACTGATCCCCGGCGATCCGCTCGTCCGGCGCCGCTGTCCCTCCCGCTCGGACACTCCCTCGCTGTTCGCTTCGTACGCGTGCGCGCGTTCAAAACGCCGGACGCAACCTCGCAGCGTCCGCCCGAGGGAGTTCCACGATGCGCACTTTTCCCATTTGTGAATTTGCTGCCGGACTGCTCGTCTGCATCGCGCTGCCCCTGTCGGCGGCGACGTTCAACGTGACCACCGACGGCTCCGCATCCGACAACAATCTGGCCGACAATGCCTGCAACATCAGCGGCGGCGGCTGCACCCTGCACGCCGCACTGCAGCAGGCCAATGCCACCGCTGGTTTCGACCGGATCACGATGGGCCGCGCCAAGGTCACGCTGGCGCAGAGCCTGCCGACCGCGACGGAACGCGTCGTCATCGACGGCACCTTCGGCGGCGGGCGTGCCGAACTCGACGGCAATGCCACGAACGGCTGTTTCAACCTGTCCTCGCCCGGCGGCGGCGGCCAGTCGCCGAACCCGCTGGTTCCGCAGGCCAACAATTCCCGCGTCGAGAATTTCGTCATCCACAACTGCCAGGGCAACGGCGTCTCGCTCGACGGCCACGGCTATGTCGTGTTCAACAACATCATCGGGCTCAACGTGGCCGGCACCGCCGCCTCGCCGAACAGCGGCGACGGCGTGTCGATCTCGGCCGATCTCAGCGACGGCGACATCCCCGACCTGTCGGGCATTCCGCTGCCGGGCGAACTCGCCGATCTGCCGGCGATCCTCGCCTTCGTCGCCGGCGCCGCGCCGGCGCTCGCGCCGAACGGCATCGTCACGAACGTGATCTCGGGCAACGACGGCGACGGCATCGAGATCTTCGGCCAGTACACCGCGACCAACATCGTGTTCGACAACATCATCGGACTCAACGCGGCCGGCCTCGCCGCGATCCCCAACGGACAGGACAGCGCGAGCCATGGCGTGCTGGTCAACTCGTCCGCGTACCTGAACTTCATCGGCATCGACAACCGCATCGCGGGCAACAACGCCTCACCGCTGTCGGACGGCATCCACATCTCGACCGGCAAGGTGCCGTTCCCGAACTTCGTCGCGGGCAATTTCGTCGGCTTCAGTCCGCTCAACCCGATCACGGATCTCGGCAACTCGCTCTGCGGCATCCGTGTCGCCGACGCGCGCATCACGACCTCGGGCGATCCGGTACCGAACCCGGTCCAGCTCAGCGTCGTCGTAGGCCCGGGCAACATCGTCGGCCACAACCGCGGCGGCGACGGCGTCGCGATCGACGACCCGAACAACAATTACGGCGGCATCGCGGTCACTGACGGCAATGCGAACCACGTGCGCATCTGGGGCAACATCGTAGGCCTGTCGACGCCGGACGGCAGTGCCATCGACATCGGCAACGCGGCGGACGGCATCACCATCGTCGGCACGGATCACGAGATCGGCGGCGCGACCGTGGTCGAGGGCAACATCGTCGGCAGCAACGGCCGTCACGGCGTCGTCGTGCGCGGCGGCAGCGGCACGGTACGCAATCGCGTGCGCGGCAACTCGATCGGCACGCTCCCGCCGCCGCTCGACGGCGCAGACCAGGGCAACGACGGCTACGGCCTGTGGCTGCTGTCCGGCGGCAACGTGATCGGCGGCGACAACGACGCCGAAAAGAACGTGATCGCGTTCAACGGCCTGCACGGCGTGCGCGCGAGTTCGGCCTTCTCGTGGTCGAACCTGCTGCGCAAGAACTCGATCTTCGGCGTGCCCGCGGGCAGCCTCGGCATCGATCTCGACGTGGTCGCGAACGGGGTCGATCCCACCGACGGCAGCAACGGCGGCGACCGCGTGCCGACTGCGCAGAACTACGCCCAGTGGCAGCAGAACACGGTCGTGCTCGGCACGGCCGGCTATACGCCGGGCAGCGGCGCGAGTTCGGCCGCATGGACCCTGCAGTCCGGCGCCAACGGCCAGTACCGCATCGAGTTCTACATGAACGACGACAACGCGTCGGGCGGCAAGACCTTCCTCGGCGAGACCGGCGCGACGACGAACGCGGCCGGCCTCGCGGCAGGCACGGCGTCGCTGACACCGGGCACGCCGATGGACACGCGAGGCAAGTACATCACCGCGACCGTGACCGATCTCAAGGCGACCGAACCGGCCGCGTCCGAGCCGAACCCGCCGGGTGCGAGCGCTCCCGGTCCGGCCAACAACACCTCGGAATTCTCCGCGCCGGCACGCGTGCCCACGCCGGGATCGCTGCGCGTGGCGCCGGGTTCGGTCGCCTTCACCGTGCCGGAAACGATCGGCACGGTCACGGTCAACGTCGAGCGTTTCGGCGCGAGCGAAGGCGCGGTCGACATCGACTACACGACGGTCGACGGCAGCGCGGTCGCGCCCGAGGACTACGGCCAGACCAGCGGCAGCCTGCACTGGAACGACGGCGAGAGCGGCACGAAAGCCATCGTCATCCCCATCGTCGCCGATCTGGTCAGCGCGGAGCAGGAAGTTGCGCAGGTCCTCCAGCTGCTGACGATCCTCGTCGGTGACGCCCTTGGGATATCCGGCGAACCAGGCCCGGACCTTCGTCGGCGTCATGCCGGTAGCACGGGCGATATCCGCCTGGCTAAGCGCCCACTTTTCCTGTATCTGCCGAATGCGGAGGATCTCATCCATGGTCAGCATGGTGGGCCATTTCCAGGGCGTATCCAGAGCTGGGCCGGATACGCG
>CAMLSI010000493.1 GCA_946482585.1 uncultured Lysobacteraceae bacterium | reverse complement strand
GCGTGCAGGAAGCGATCGCGCCGTCGGGCGCGACCTTCCGCTTCGTCGAAATGATGTGATGCAGACGGCCCGGGCCCGCCGGTTCGCGCCGGCGGCACGGGCCGCTTCCGTCCATGGCCCTGAAAATCACCGAACTCTGCGTCAACTGCGACGTCTGCGAGCCGGTCTGCCCGAACAAGGCGATATCGATGGGGCCGGAGATCTACGAGATCGCGCCGGCGCGCTGCACCGAATGCGTAGGCCACTACGACGTGCCGCAGTGCATTGAAGTCTGCCCGGTCGAGTGCATATTCGTAGACCCCGAGCACACCGAGAGCCGTGAGCGGCTGCTCGGCAAATACGCGGAACTGACTGGAGCGGAGAAACCGGCGTGATCCGATTGCGCGCGTTGCTGTTCGTTGCGGCCCTGCTGCCGTGCTCCCTGTCCGTCGCAGCGGAAAAGCCCGGAAAAGCGGCCATCGCGAGTGCGCACACGCTCGCGACCGAGGCCGGCTTCGAGGTGCTCGGTGCAGGCGGCAACGCGTTCGACGCGGCGGTCGCGGTCAGCGCCGCGCTGTCGGTCGTCGAGCCGCAGAGTTCCGGCATCGGCGGCGGCGCGTTCTTTCTTCTGCATCGAGCGAAGGACGGCAAGCAGGTGCTCGTCGACGCGCGCGAGACCGCGCCCGCGGCGACCGATCCCAAGCGCTATCTCGACGACAAGGGCGAGCTCGATCGCGACAAGTCGGTCAACGGCGCGCTCGCCGCCGGCATTCCCGGCGAGCCGGCGGCGCTGGTCTGGGTCGCGCAGCACTATGGCAAGCTGCCGCTGAAGCGCTCGCTCGCACCGGCGATACGCCTTGCGCGCGAGGGTTTCGCGCCGGATGCGCGCAGCCTCATGCGCATCGGCCAGCGCAAGGACGTGCTCGCGCGCGATCCGGGCGCGTCGGCATTGTTCCTGCCGGGCGGCGAGCTGCCGAAGCAGGGCTGGGTGCTCAAGAATCCCGATCTCGCGCGCACGCTCGAACTCATCGCGGAAAAAGGCCGTGCCGGCTTCTACGAAGGCGATTTCGCCGCGAAGCTCGTGGACGGCGTGAAGAAGATGGGCGGCAGCTGGAGTCGCGACGATCTCGCCGGCTACGCCGTGCGCGAGCGCGAGCCCATCGTGTTCCCCTACCGCGGCCATCAGGTCGTCACGGCCCCGCCGCCGTCCTCGGGCGGCATCGCGCTCGCGGAAATGCTCAACATCCTGCAGGGCTACGATCTGACCAAGCTCGATCGCGTCGCGCGCACCCATCTCGTCATCGAGGCGATGCGCCGTGCCTATCGCGATCGGGCCGAATACCTCGGCGATCCGGATTTCGTGAAGATGCCGATCGCCGAACTGACGAATCCGCTGTACGCGGCCGGCCTGCGCGCGTCGATTCATCCGCGCAAGGCGACGGCCAGCGACAGCCTGCCGGGCTTCATGGCGCCGGTGCAGGGCACCGACACGACGCACTTCTCGATCATCGACGCCGAGGGCAATCTCGCTGCGGTCACGCAGACCGTGAACCTGCCCTACGGCGCCGCCGTCGTCGTACCGGGCACGGGCTTCGTGCTCAACAACGAAATGGATGATTTCGCATTGAAGGCCGGCGCGCCGAATGCGTACGGCCTCGTCGGCGCCGATGCCAACGCGCCCAAGCCGGGCCACAGACCGCTGTCGTCGATGACGCCGACCTTCGTGATCGGCCCCGAACGCACACTCGTGATCGGCACGCCGGGCGGCAGCCGCATCATCACCATGGTGCTCGAGGGCATCCTCGCCTGGTTCGACGGCGATGCGCCGCAGAAAATCGTCGACAACAAGCGCTTCCATCACCAGTACCTGCCCGACGTGATCTCCACCGAGAAGGACGCGTTCACGCCGGAAGAGCGCAAGGGACTGCAGGCCATGGGGCATACGCTCAGCGAAGGCGAGCAGCCCTGGGGCTTCATGAACGCGGTCGACTGGAACCGCAATACCGGCGAACTGCGCGGCGGCAGCGATTCGCGCGGCGTGTCGGGCTCGGCGCTCGTCAAATGACGCCGGTGACGCCAGGCGCGTCCGGCTGCGGAAAACTCCTATGAAACTGTGGTCTCTGATCGGCAACTCGCAAAAACTCGACGGCGGCGCGATGTTCGGCAACGTACCGCGGCCGATGTGGGAAAAGTGGATAGCGCCTGACGCCGACAATCGCATTCCGCTCGCGTGCCGCTGCCTGCTCGTCGACGATCTCGACGGCAAGCGCGTGTTGTTCGAGACCGGCATCGGCGCGTTCTTCGAACCCAGGCTCAGGGAGCGCTTCGGCGTCGTCGAGAGCGAGCACGTGCTGCTGCAGTCGCTCGCGCAGGCGGGTTTCAAGGACGCGGACATCGATGCGGTCGTGCTCTCGCACCTGCATTTCGATCATGCGGGCGGACTGCTCGCGGCCTACGAGCCGGGCCAGCCGCCGCGCCTGCTGTTTCCGAATGCGAAGTACCTGGTGAGCCGCGAATGCTGGGAGCGCGCGACGCATCCGCATCCGCGCGACCGCGCTTCGTTCATTGCCGAACTGCAGCCGCTGCTCGAGGCGTCGGGACGTCTGGAGATCGTCGACGGCGAGCGCTCGCCGACGCTCGGCGATGCGGTTCGTTTCAGCTACAGCGCCGGGCATACGCCGGGCCTCATGCTCGCCGAGATCGGCGGCGACGGTGGCGTCGTGTTCTGCGCCGACCTGATTCCGGGGCGGCCCTGGGTGCATCTGCCCGTGACGATGGGTTACGACCGTTATCCGGAAATGCTCATCGACGAAAAGAAGAAATTCCTCGAAGACAAGCTCGCGCGCGGCGTGCGCCTGTTCTTCACGCACGATACCCAATGCGCGCTCGCCGACGTCGTGCGCGACGAGAAGGGCAAGTTCGGCACTACCAACGAGCGGGGCGAACTCGTCGCCCTGGCTGCCTGAGCAACCGGAGGGAATGATGAACAAGTGGATCATTGCAGGATTGGCCGCCGCGCTCGCGTTCGGCGTGCAGGCGCACGAGGGTGCTCATGGCGATCACGCGCCCATGGCCGGTCACGAAGCCGTGCCGGCCGGTCCGACGCCGATCGCGACCGGCAACGGCGGATCCTACTACGGTGCGCCGATGCCGAAGTCGGTGCCGCAGGCCATCTCCGACGTGGCGCGCGAGCCCGATGCGCACACCGCCGCGCCGCAGGCGTTCAAGGGGCGCATCACCGAGGTCTGCCAGAACAAGGGCTGCTGGCTGGTGCTGGAAGACAACGGCGCGTTCGCGCGCGTCTTCATGAGCGGTCACAGCTTCAGCGTGCCGAAAGAAGCGCGCAGCGCGGCGATCGTCTACGGCAAGCTCAGCGTCAAGCAGCTCGACAAGGCCGAGATCGAACACCTGTCGAGCGAGGGCAGCAAGCCGCAGCCGCAGGAACTGCAGATCGAAGCATCGTCGGTCTGGATCGCGGGCAGCTGAAGACGGTTCAGCGTTCGCAGGGGAACAGTCCCGGCCCGTGTTCGAGGAAATACAGGCCGGCGAACACCTTCGGATCGATCGAATAACCGTCGGCCGCACGTGCGCAGAGCCATTGCGCGGCCTCGCCGCGCGGCACCTGGTGC
>CAMLSI010000492.1 GCA_946482585.1 uncultured Lysobacteraceae bacterium | reverse complement strand
CGGCGGGTTGCACGAGCTAGGAGCTCAAATCTCGTAGGGCGGGTGAAACCCGCCGTTCGCGGTGCGTTCAGGCCGCACTCCCGGCGACTTCCATCAACGTCTTCGCATACGCCGGCGCCGTCGGTTCGTGCATGAAATACGCATGGACCGTCGTCCAGCGCGTTTCGCGGCAGCGCGCGATCCAGCGTTCCAGGTCGCCGCGCGTATAGGTTTCCAGGCGCAGCCGCAGATAGCCCCAGCCGGCCGTTTCGACGAGCGGCGGCGCGCTCGCGTCTTCGCGTTCGGAGAGGCACAGCGCCACGCCCGCGGCGTGCAGCGCGTCGTAGACATCGTCGTCGAACCAGCTGTCGTGGCGGAATTCGACGCTCGCGCGATGGTCGTCCGGCAGGCGCGCGAGGAAGTCGGACAGGCGCGGCAGGTCCTTGCGCAGGTTCGGCGGCAGCTGAAACAGCACCGGACCGCGCCGCTCGCCGAAATGCGCGATCACGGCATAGAGCGCGTCGAGTGCGTCGGCGCCCGACGGGTTCAGGCGCGCGCGATGCGTGATCGCCGCGGGGGCCTTGATCGCGAAGCGGAACGTTTGCGGCACGGTCGCGGCCCAGCGTTCGACGTTTTCGCGCCGGGGCAGCGCGTAGAAGCTGTTGTTGAGTTCGACCGTCGAGAGGCGTTCGGCGTAGTACGCGAGCATGGCATCGGGCCGGATCGTCGCGGGATAGAACTCGCCCTTCCATTCCTTGAACGAATAGCCGCTCGCGCCGGCCAGCACGGTCTGCTCCATGGTTCGGCTCCGGTGGCGAAAGCCGGATCGTAGCGCGGCGGACGTGCGCCGCTCGCGAAAACCGCGGCGTTCAGTCCGCCTGGAAGCCGTCGGCGAACAGGCGATCGTCGCGCTCGAATGCGCCGATGTCGCAGCGTGCGTCGCCGTCGCCGTTGCCGTCGACCGGACGCGGGCGATTGCGCTGATCGACGCTCGCGCAAGCGCCGATCAGGCCCGTGTCGACGGCGACGCTGCTCGCAGTCAGCGCGTACGTACGCGTGTAGCCGCCGTTGTCGGCCAGTTCTTCCAGGCCCGCATCGGCGGCGACGATATCGCCGCTGCCGGCGACCATGCGGCACGCATCGCCGCCCGCGCGCACGGTGCCGCCGCCGGAAACGATCACGTCGGGAAATATCGTGTTGCACTCGCGGCCGAACGCTTGCGTGTTGCCCGCGACGATGCTGTTGACGAAGGCGACCGGCACGAAGTTCGCGTTCGCGCTGCCGCGCACGTCGAGGATCGCGCCGCCGCCGTTCGGGCCGCTGGCGTGGTTCGCGGTCATCGTGCAGTGTTCGAAGCGCAGCTGGTGAGCGCCGTCGCCGAACAGCGCGCCGCCGGCATTCGCGCTGTTGCCGCTGATCGTCGTGTTGCGCAGCAGCCAGCGGCTCGCGCCGAGATTCGCATGGATCGCGCCGCCGTCCTGCGCCAGATTGCCGACGAGCAGGCAGCGATCGAACGTGATCGCGGTCGCTTCGCCGTCGGCGTAGATCGCTCCGCCGTGGCGCGCCTGATTGCCGTCGAAGATGCAGTCCTCGAGCGCGATCTCGGTCGCGCTCCGGCCGATGTAGAGCCCGCCGGCCGCGGTGAAACTGTCCTTGCCGATATTGTGTGCGACGCGCAGACGCGCACCGCGCAGGCTGCCGAATACGGCCAGTGCCTGGCCCGTGCGGCGCGAGCGATTGCCTTCGATCACGACATCGGAGAGCTCGGCGCTGCCGCCGCCGCGCACGAGCAGTCCGCCGCCGCTGATATCGACTTCGTTGCCGCTGACGGCGGCCTGGAAACCGCCGCCGAGATGCACGTCGCGCAGCCGCAGCACCGCGCCGGCGGCGACGTCGAGGACGCGATCGAGGGCGTTGCCGTCGATGAAGCTCGCGCTCGCACCGGCGCCGGTCAGTGTGACGCTGGCGGTGACATCGAGATCGCCGCTCGCCGCGGCATTTTCCGACGTGCCGGCGAGCGTCAGCGCGAAGTCGCCACTGCCGAGCGCGATCGCGTCGTCGCCGGCGAGCGCATTGGATTCCTGGATCGCCGCGCGCAGGCTGCAGCGCTGCAGACTGTCGGAGCAGAGGCCGTCGCCGGCGAGCACGTCGACGCTGTCCTGCGTCGTGTCGACGACGAACGTGGCGGCCTCGAGCGCTGGGGCGACGGCGAGAAGACCGGCGAGGAGCACCGCAGGCTCGCCGCGACGACGGCGGGCAGTTCCGTTCGCTGCGCGTCGCCCGTGTTTCATGCTGGATTCCGGCGCCATCTCGATGCCTCTCACGCCGGGGTGCCGGTCTTTCATCGCGCGCGGGCGCGGCGGCTGCACTCCGCCGGCGCGATGCGAATGCCGGCAAGTGTGTCCCGGACCGTCGTCGTCATTCGGTGCGCAATCCCGGTTCCGGCCGCAGCCATAGCCAGACCGCAACGAGGAGCATCATCCCGCAGGCGATCGCGGTCATCCACCAGCGCGGACCGAAGACGAACAGCACCGCGGCGCTGCACAGCATCATCAGCGTGGCCATGTACTTCGCGCGCCGACTGACCGCTCCGTCGCGCTCCCAGTCGTGCAGCGCCGGGCCGAACTTCGGGTGATTGCGCAACCACGTGTGCAACCGTGCGGAACCGCGCGCCGCGGCAAACGCCGCGAGCAGAATGAACGGCGTGGTCGGCAATACCGGTACGACGATCCCGACGATCCCCAGCACCAGAGATACGCCGGCCAGAGCCAGCCAGGACGCGCGTTCGAGACGGTTGGACGCGAGTTTGGAAGAATGCGCTTCTGACAAACGGCACCTCGAAGGCCGCAGGCGTCGGGGCTGCACTATAGCGTGAAGCACTTTCCCTGCGGTCGCCGACGGAACGGTCCTGCCCGGCCCGACTCGGGCGTCGGCGCGCTCTCCGGTGCGCCGCCGCGGCGAGGTCGTTCCGCTGGACGATTCCCGTCACCGTGCATCGTGCAGGATCACGCCGAGCGTATGGCGGCTGCCGCTGCGCACGCGGCTGACGCCGTGCCGCAGGGTCACGCGATGGCTGCCGCGCGAGCCGGTGACGGGCCGGTGATTCACGGCGAACACGACCGCGTCGCCCTGCTGCAGCGGCACGACCTCGGCGCGCGACTGCTGGCGGGGGCGCTGCTCGGTCAGCACGAACTCGCCGCCGTCGAAGTCGCGGCCCGGCTGCGACAGCAGCACCGCGACCTGCAGCGGAAATACGTGCTCGCCGTAGAGATCCTGATGCAGGCAGTTGTAGTCGCCGGGGCCGTACTTGAGCAGCAGCGGCGTCGGTCGCGGCTGGCCGTCGGCATGACAGCGCGCGAGGAATTCCGCATGCGCCGCGGGGTAGCGCACCGGCGAACCCAGCGCCTCGTTCCAGCGGTTCGCCGTATCGACGAGACGGTCGTAGAACGCGCCGCGCAGGATCGCCACGACGTCGGGCAGCGGATACGCGAAGTACTGATATTCGCCGCGGCCGAAACCATGTCGCGCCATGACGATGCGGCTGCGGAATCGCGCCGCGTCGGTATAGCTGCGGATCAGCGCCCCGCAGGCGGCCGGATCGAGCAGTCCGGCTATCTGCGTATGGCCCTGCGTATCGAGCTCGG
>CAMLSI010000491.1 GCA_946482585.1 uncultured Lysobacteraceae bacterium | reverse complement strand
CCACGCCGCGCGCGTCGTCGCCCTGTTCGTAGAGGCGGCGCAGCAGCACTTCGAAATCGGCAGCGCTGTGCCGCGTCAGTTTCAGCGGCGCGCCGAGATAGCGGCGCAGTTCGGCGAGCACCTCGGGCTTCACGCCTTCGCGGCAGGCGACTTCGGCATGGTCGTCGTGCCATGCGACGAGCGTGGCGCCGTTGCGTCGCGCGAAACCGAAATTCGGCCGCGCCGGTCGCGCCGCCCGCGCGGTTTCGGCACCGCCGGCGGGCGACGGCTTGGCCTGTGTCACTTGCCGCTCCGGCTCGCTTTCTTCGCCGCGGGCTTTCCGCTCGAAGGCGGCGCGGTCGGTGTCGCCGGGCCGTTCGGATCGGCCATGAAGTCGTGCATTTCCGGCACGACCGGCTGCTTGTTCTCCGGCGTCAGCGCCTCGCGGTTGCCGCGCATCTGCAACTGTTCGGTGCGGATGTAGTTGTATTTTTCGCTGGACACTGCCGCTTCCGACGCCGCATCGCGCAGGATCTTCGGATGCAGGAAGATCATGAGATCGCGTTTCGTGACTTTGTTGCTGCGGTAGCGGAACAGATTGCCGAGCACCGGAATGCTGCCGAGGCCCGGCACCTTCTGGTTGTTGTCGTTCGCCTTGGAGTCGAGCAGTCCGCCCAGCACCAGCGTCGCGTCGTCGGCGACGAGCACGCTCGTCGTCAGCTCGCGCTTGTTCGTGATGAGGTCGACCGCCCCGTCGACGCTCGGCGCCAGCGACGACACTTCCTGATGCAGGTCGAGCCGCACCGAATCGCCTTCGTTGATATGCGGCGTGACCTTGAGCGTGATGCCGACGTCCTTGCGCTCGATGGTCTGGAACGGATTCAGCGGCTGGCTGCCGGTGCCGCCCGTACCGGACGCGTTGGTGTACTGGCCGGTCTTGAACGGGACTTCCTGCGCGACCTTGATCGTCGCTTCGGTGTTGTCGAGCGTGAGCACCGACGGCGTCGACAGCACGTTCGACTTGCCGTCGCCCTTGAGCATGCGCAGCAGGAAGCCGAGATTCACGATGTCGCCGAGGCCGGGCACGTTGGTCACGCCCGTGATGTAGCCCAGCGACAGGCCCGAGCCCAGCGCGCGCGGATTCTGAGCGACGTCGATGATGTTGCCGCGGCCGTCGGAACCGGTGAAGTTCGTGCCGCCGATGAAATTGTTGTCGGTGCCTTCGATCGGCGCCTGCCACTGCACGCCGATCTCGCTCGCGGTCTCGTCGGCGACCTCGGCGATGATGGCTTCGATGAGCACCTGCGCGCGGCGCACGTCGAGCTGGCGGATCACGCCTTCGAGCGAGCGGAACACCGCGGGCGACGCACTGATGATCAGCGCGTTGGTTTCTTCGTGCGCCTGGATCGTCGCGCTGCCGCCGGCGGCCGCTGCGGCGCCGGCGGCCGCCGCCGCCGCCGGTGCGGCCGGCGCGCCGGGTTCGTTGTTCAGCGTCGAGGCGACGCCGCTCAGGATCGGCACGAGTTCCTTGGCCTTCGCATAGCGCAGATAGACCACGTTCGTGTCGCCCCCGCTCTGCAGCGGCGTGTCGAGATGCGTGACCAGGGTGCGCATGCGCAGACGGCCGCTTTTCGCGCCGGCGATCAGGATGGAATTCGTGCGTTCGTCGGCGAGGATGCGCGGGCTTTCGCCGGTCGCCTGCGCGCCCTTGTCTTCTGCGAGGATGGTCAGGGTGCGCGCCATCTCGCTCGCGTTCGCATGCTGCAGCGGCAGGACTTCGACTTCGGAATCCGACACGGTATCGATGCGGGCGATGATGCCGGCGACGCGCTGCACGTTGCTCGCGCGATCCGACACCACGAGCGAGTTGCTGGTCTGATGCGCGATCAGCTGCGCGCCCTGCGGCAGCAGCGGGCGCAGGATCGGCACGAGCTCCGCCGCTGCCACGTGCCGCAGCGGCACGATCTGGGTCACGATCGCATCGCCCGACTCCGCCGTCGCGACGCTGTTGCCGCCTTCGGCCTGGGCCATCGCTTCGGGCACGATCTTGATCATGCTGCCGGCCGGTACCGCCGCATAGCCGTGCACGCGCAGCACCGAGAGGAATACGTCGTAGATTTCGTCGGGCTGCATCGGCCGCGCCGAGATCACGCTGACCTTGCCCTGCACGTTCGGTCCGACGATGAAGTTCTTGCCGGTGATTTCCGACACCGTCGCGATCAGCGCCTGGATGTCGGCATCCTTGAGATTCAGCGTATGCGTGCCCGGCGGATTGCCCGCGGCCGACGGCGGCGGCTGCGCGACGGCGCTTGCGGCGGCGAGCGACAACGCGAAGGCCAGCAGGCAGACACGCAAAGAGGCGAGAGAAGTTCGCGTCATTTGATGTTCACGCTCAGAGTGACGGGCTTGCCGTCGCGATTCACCGTGACGGTGACGCGACTGGCGTTCTTGAGGGAATCGACGACCTGTGTCGTGCGCCCCATGGAGTCCAGCGGTACGTTGTTGATCGACGTGACCACGTCGGTCGGCTGCAGGCCGAGCTGCGCGATGAGCGCCGCGTTCGGTCCGCCGGTCAGACGCACGCCGGCCATGCGCCCGTTTTCCATCACGGGCTGCGCATTGATCTGACGCATGAGCTCGGCCGGATCGGACACGCCGAGCTGCTGCTGGATGCGCGAGAAATCGACGGCGCCCTGCGCCATCTGCGGCGCGACGAACACCGGCGACGCGGCCGGCATCTGCGCCGGGGTCGGCGCCGAGGCCGACGGCATCGCCGTGCCGGGCGCCGTGTTGCGCGCGGTGTTCGGCGTAGTGGTCGGTGCCGGCGCGGCGCCGGGCTGGTCGTACGGAAGCCCCAGCGTCTCCTGCACGCCTTCGTGCAGCAGGATCACGCGATCGGGATAGACGCCGTCGAGCGTCGCACCGCCGGGCAGCGCGTCGCCGACGCGGTAGGCGCGCTCGCCCGACGTCGGATCGGCGATGACGGCCATGCCCGAGCGCGGATCGGCTTCCGCGAGTGTGCCGCGCAACTGCAGCTGCAGCTGCGTGGCCGGCGCGCTGCGCGCGAGCTGGGCCGTGGTCAGTCCGGCGTTGCCGAACAGATGCCACTTGGACACGCTGACCGCGCTCTTGCCGCCGGGCGCGGGCACCGCAGCGACCGGCGCGGCCACGTCGATGTCGCTGCCGCCCGCGGGAACGAGCAGCCAGAGCATCTTCACCGCGACCCAGAGACAGCTCAGTGCGAGCAGGCCGCAGAGCAGCATCGCGCCGAGCAGGGAAACCCGCTCGATCTCGGTACTGTTCCATTCCCGCATGGCGGTCACTGCCATCGCCCTTCCCCTGCGTCGTTACCGTTACTGCGCGTCCGGAGCCGGAGCCGCCGGCGCCGAACTGCCACTCTTGCTGCCGCGTCCGCGGCCGCTGCTGCGCCGGCGCCGCCGCTTCGGCTTGTCGGCCGCGTCGGCGCTCGGCACGGCTGCCGCTTCGGCGGCGTCCGCCGCATCGTCGGCCGCGTTCTGCGCGTCCGACGGATGCGCGGCGCGCTCGCGCTTCGGCGGCGGCACGAGCAGATCGCGCGTCACCGTCGCAACCGGAATCTTCTGCGCGATGAAGCGCTCGATGTCCGGCAGGCCCATCGCGTAGAGATCGCAGGCGAAGCTGATCGCGTCGCCCTCGGCGCCGAGGCGCGCGGTGCGGCCGA
>CAMLSI010000490.1 GCA_946482585.1 uncultured Lysobacteraceae bacterium | reverse complement strand
CGCGCGGAGTCGCTGTATGTCGGGTCAGTCATGCGCGCTGCGCGGCTGCACGGTGAGCAGAAAGTCGGCGAACGCGGTGGCGACTTCGCGGTCGTCGAACAGCACTGACTTGCGTGCCGCGATCGTCTTGGCCAGGTCGGCGCGGCGCTCGGGTGAGGCGGCGAGCGCGATCGCGCGATCGACGTAGTCGTCCGCGGATTCCGCGACGAGGTCGTCGAGACCGAGTCGCTGCAGCATGGCGGCGCTCTGCCGTCCGCGCATGCAAGTGCCCGGCACCGTGAGCCAGGGGCGTTCCTGCCACAGCGCATCCAGCGTCGTGATGCCGCCGGAGAAACCCACGGTGTCGAGCATCAGGTCGGCATCGGCGAGCGTCTGCCGGTACGCCTCCACCGGCAAGGTGGCATAGATGCGTGTACGGGACGGATCGATGCCGTGCTCGTCGAGCGCGCGGCGCAGCCGTCGTTCGAAGCCGGCGACCTGCTCCGCCGACGCCGCCGGCAGGAAATCCAGGGTCGCCGCCGGCGCGCCGGCGAGAATGCGCGCGAACAGCACATCGTGCAGCGGATGCAGTTTGTGGAGATTCTGTGCGCAGACGAGCCGTATGGACTTGCCTTCGCCGCTGCGCGCGAGCGGCGCCTGCATCGGCGTCGCGAAGCAGCCGCCGAGCCGCGGCAGCCGGATCAGCGCTTCGCTGTAGTGCGAGGCCGCGTCGGCCGGTTCGGGACCCGCGGCCGAGACGAAATAGTCGATGGCGTCGGCGCCGCTCGTGACCGGATGTGCCCAGGTCGACACCTGCACCGGAGCATGCCGCAATGCGGCGAGGCACTGGTTCACGACGTCGAGGCCGAGGTCCAGGAAAACGAGTACGTCGAGTTCGGCCTCGCGAAGCCGGGCGGCCCAGGTCGAAAACGGCTCCGCGCCGGAGGCATACCGGTCGGCACGCGCGCGGAAACGCTGCGTCATGGCGTCGTCGCGGACGCCGGTGTGGAACACGTGGAGCTCGAGCGCGTCGCGCGGCAACGCGAGCAAGGTTTCGCCCCAGGCGCGCGTGACCGAGTGTTGATAAAGGCAGCTCGACACGATGCCGATGCGGCGGCGCCGGCGCGTGATCGCGCGGATCGGTACGTCGGCATAGGCCTGATTCGTCGCCCGGTCGAGCAGTCGCCGCACGAGGCGCGCATGCCGCCTGTGCAGGTCGACGAGCGCGCCGTCCTGGTACGCGAGTGCGAAGCTCGGCACGCTGCCGAGCAGGCGTTGCGCGGTTTCCGCGTCGACGGTCTCGCGTTCGAAGGCCTCGAGGCCCTGCTCGAAATCGCGCAGCCATGCGGTGCGTTCGTCTTCGCTCGCAAAGCAGGGCAGGGCCGGCGTGTGGAACGCGATCCAGTGCGCGAGCCGGTTCCGCGGCTCGCGCGTGCGTAGCCGTTCGAAGCACTCGAGCGCGGCCGCGGTGCGTTGCGCGCCGATCAGGGCGAGGCCGAGCCGTTCCTGCGCCGCGCCGGATTCCGGCTGCAGCGCGAGCAATCGCTCGCATACCTCGACGGGTTCGTCGCCTCCGCGCCGCGCGGCATCGAGCGCCATGGCTCGGCGTTGCCACAGCGGCAGATCGTCCGGCGCCAGTTCGGTCGCGCGACGCAGCGCAGCGGTGCTCGCGGCCCAGTCCTGCGCCGCCGCAGCCGCCTGCCCGAGCGCGTCCCAGGCCGCCGCCTGCTGCGGTAGCCAATCGACGAGACGTTCCGCATGGAAGCGCGCCGCGCTCGCGTCGCGTCGCGCGAGCGCATCGGCGACGAGGCCCAGGCGCGCTACCGCGATGCCGGGGACATGGCGGATCCCGGCGAATTCACGCTCGGATTCGTCGAACCGGTGCAGCAGGGCCAGCACGTGCCCGCGCAGGAATGCGCTCTGCGGCTGCTGCGGTTCCAGCGCGCGCCACTGCGCCGATGCGGACTCCGCCGCGTCGGCGTGATTCGCTTCGAGCGCGAGCACGGCGAGTTCGCGCCAGGCGCCGGCCAGCCGCGGGTCGAGCGCAACCGCCTGCCGCAATGCGGCTTCCGCGCCGTCGCGATCACTGCGCGTACGCAGCAGCCGGGCCAGCTGCAGATGCGCTGCCGCGTCGCGCGGACGCTTGGCGATCGCGCGGCGGCAGATGTCTTCGGCGGCTTTCGCATCGCCACGGCGCAGGGCTTCCTGGATTTTCGGCGTCAACGAATCCGACACGCGCGCTCCGGCCGCCGTCCGCTGCGCGCGAGGCGGTGCCGGACTGGCTTATTCAGTGGGATGGCGGGCATGAAACCGCTAACATCGACGGATTCTCTGGCCCTGAAGGCGATTCTCCCATGTTTGCGAAAGACCTGCGCATTGCCGGATACGACGACACTCTGGCGGAAGCCATCGCTGCCGAGGAGCGTCGCCAGGAAGATCATGTCGAGCTCATCGCTTCGGAAAACTACGCGAGCCCGCGCGTGCTCGAAGCGCAGGGCACGGTACTCACGAACAAGTACGCCGAAGGCTATCCGGGCAAGCGTTACTACGGCGGCTGCGAATATGTGGACATTGCTGAAAAGCTCGCCATCGAGCGCGTCAAGCAGCTGTTCGCCGCCGATTATGCGAACGTGCAGCCGCATTCGGGTTCGCAGGCCAACGCCGCGGTCTACCTCGCGCTGCTGAACCCGGGCGACACCATTCTCGGCATGAGCCTCGCGCACGGCGGTCACCTGACCCACGGTGCGAAGGTCAATTTCAGCGGCAAGATCTTCAACGCCGTGCAGTACGGCATCGATCCGGCCACCGGCCTGATCGACTACGACGAGGTGCAGCGTCTCGCCGAGGAACACAAGCCGCGCATGCTCGTCGGCGGTTTCAGCGCGTATTCGCAAGTGGTGGACTGGGCGCGCATGGCGCAGATCGCGAAATCGGTCGGCGCGTACTTCTTCGTCGACATGGCGCACGTCGCCGGTCTGGTCGCCGCGGGCGTCTATCCGAATCCGGTGCCGCACGCGGACATCGTCACGTCGACCACGCACAAGACGCTGCGCGGTCCGCGCGGCGGCATCATCCTCGCGCGCGCCAACGAAGAGATCGAAAAGAAACTGCAGTCGATGGTGTTCCCGGGTACGCAGGGCGGCCCGCTGATGCACGTCATTGCGGCCAAGGCCGTCGCGTTCAAGGAAGCGCTGGAACCCGAGTTCAAGACCTACCAGCAGCAAGTCGTCAAGAACGCGAAGGCGATGGCGGCGACCCTGATCGCGCGCGGTTACCGCATCGTGTCGGGCGGCACCGAGAATCATCTGATGCTGATCGACCTCATCGGTCGCGACGTCACCGGCAAGGACGCCGAAGCGGCGCTCGGCAAGGCGCACATCACGGTCAACAAGAACGCGGTGCCGAACGACCCGCGCTCGCCGTTCGTGACCTCGGGGCTGCGCATCGGCACGCCGGCCGTGACCACGCGCGGCTACGACGAGAAGGAATGCACTGACCTCGCGAACTGGATCTGCGACGTGCTCGACGCGCCGAACGACGACAGCGTGCTCGCGCGCGTGCGCGACGCCGTCACGGCGCAGTGCAAGCGGCTGCCGGTCTACGGCTGAGCGGCATCCGTGCGTCGGCGGGCGATCGCCCCGCCGACGCCGCAGATCCGGGAGCGGCGCCGTACCGCCGCCGTGCCGGAACGGCGGCGGTTTTACCGAATTGCCGTTTTC
>CAMLSI010000489.1 GCA_946482585.1 uncultured Lysobacteraceae bacterium | reverse complement strand
TCAGCGACTCGCGTTCCTCGGTGATGATCTGCGCCTGCTTGCGCACGATGTCGCGCGCGAGCTGCTGCAGCGTGCGTTCCTCGGTACGGGCGCCGCGCTGGTTCACGAACAGGCAGCGTCCGGTCAGGGTCGAGAACCACGACAGCTTGCGGCGAACGGTTTCGCCCTGCTGATTCATGACGAATTCGAACCAGGTGCCGAACGGCAGCGTCTTCAGGCGTTCCAATGTCTGCCGCTCGTCGGCGCTCAGGACCAGCGGCGGCGCGGCCGCGTTGCGCGCGGTGCCGGTGCCTGCCGCCGCATCGGCGCGTGCGGGATCGGCGGCCGGGGCCGGCGGCGTCGCGTCTTCGCCGAGCCGCACCTTGGACTTGAGCTTGAGCGCGAGCTCGGTGCGGCTCGCCGTACTGTCGTCCTTGACCGCTTCGCCGCCGCCGAGCATCTGCGCCAGCATGCCGTGCACTTCGTCGCTGTGGAAACCGACCTGCACGAGCCCTTGTTCGAGCTCGCTGCGCAGCGCCATGTTGTCGGCGGAAGCGCCGGCGACGAGTTGGTCGACGACGCCGATGCGCCGCTGGTAGATCTCGGAGTCGGCGCCCTGGCGCAGCAGCGTCAGCGCGAGCACGTCGGTCCAGGCTTGCTCGAGCAGGGCGCGGACCAGGCGCCCGACCTTGCGGTCGCGCAGCCGGTCGCTGACGGCCTGCACCGCGCTCTCGCGCGCGATGTCGAGACGTTCGCGCCCCTTGGCCGCGTCGACATGACGGCGTTCGGCGACTTCGGCCTTGCGCGCGAGCGTGCCCATGTGGCGGCTGAGATCGGTCAGCAGTTCGTCGAACAGCTCGTCGCGACCGTCGAACTCGGCCCCGACGCGATCGACGACGAGCTGCATCTTCTCGACCAGCAGGCGATCCACATCGCCTTCGTTCTCGTCGATCCAGTACTGACCGGTCTCGGCGATCGCATTGAGCAATTGGCGCGCCGGATGGCTGCGCCGCGTGAAGAAGCTCTTGTCGCGCAGGGCGACGCGCAGCACCGGCACCTGCAGCTTCGTCAGCAGCGATTGCGTCGCGCCGGTCGGGCGCGTGTCTTTCGCGATGAAGTCGAACAGCATGCCGACGAGATCGAGCGTATCGGTGTCGACATCGCTGAGCTGCGGCGGCCGGCCGTCCGGCGTGAACTGGCGCAGCTGATTGAGCAGGTCCTGCTTCAGGTGCGAGATGCTGCGCTGGACGACGCGGCCGCCGAGCACCATCGGCGCGGCGGGCTTGTTCTGCAGGCTGCCGAGCACGGCCTGCAGGTCTTCGCTGGTGGCTTGATAGCTCGATACCGCGTTCTGGTCGACCGGTGGAGTGCCGAGCATCTGTCGGCGCCCGGACAGCAGTTCGCGCAGCGTATGGAACAGCTCCGAATCGCGCACGTCCTCGCCCAGCGGCGCGCGCGGCTGTCCCGGCGGCGGCGCGGGCGGCGCATACGGCGCGGCCGCCGGCGGGCTCGTCGCGGCCGGCGCGGGCGACTGTCCGGGCTCCGTCCGCGCTGCCGGTTTCGACGCAGCCGCATCGGCCGGAGGCGCCGCCGGCGCGGGCGAGCCGAAACGCGTCGCGACATGCAGGTGACGCAGGATGCGCTTCTCGATGAGATAGTCGTTGATCGCGCCGTAGAGCACCCCGGCTTCGGCCATGCCGACGCGATCGAACTGGCGGTAGAGCAGCAAGCGGTGTTCGAGCGCGATACCGAGACAGGCTGTGGCGTAGCGCAGCGACTCGCAGATCTGGTGCGGCCCGACCGGCAGGCTTTCCGCGTCGAGCGCGGGCGCGCCGACGAGCACCGCGAAACGATGGCCGAGCGCGTACAGCACTTGGCTGTGGCGGATCTCGGCCTTGGTCGCGATTTCCTGCAGCGCGATGTTTTCTTCGAGATCGCGCGTTTCGACGAGCGCGAGTTCCTGGAATTTCTTCGTCGCCGCCGGTGCGACGGCGGCGCTCTCGCCGAGCTGAGCGAGCGCCGATTCGAAGTACAGCATGAAGCGCGGCGCGACGTCGGCGCGGCCGCGTTTGACTTCGCGCAGCGATTCGAACACGGCATGCTGTTCGTTGCTGTTGCGCGCCTTCTCGGCGAGCTTGAACAACTGCTGCTCGTACTCGTTCAGGCTCAGCGACAGCCAGCGCTCGGTCATCCCTCCGGCCAGTGCGAGCACGCCTTCGAGCAGTGCCCGCACACGCGGCGGCGAGCCGTTGCGCGAGTTCAGACTTATCAGACGCACTTCGCTGTTCGGTCGTGGCACCGATGCCGCATCCGTAAGTTGCATAGCGGGCCCCTGAATTCCCCCTAGTGGCCCAATTGTATGCCTCGGTCTGCCGGAGCAGCCAGTGGTCGTAACGCCTAGTAACGATTGGGTAAAACCCTGTCAATCCTGGTCGCGACGCGTGCGGACGACGAGCAGTTCGTCGTCGGCGCCGACGCGGACGTCGACCGTGATCGGCCGGCAACAGACGGCGCAGTCCTCGACATAGTCCTGGTCGCCGGCCGACAGGTCGACGCTGGAATCGAACGATTCGCCGCAATAGGGGCAATGCAGCCGGACGAATTCGAGCATGGGGCCTCCCGGGATGGTGGCGCTCAGGGCAGGAACAGCGCGATGGTGTCGTTGAGGAAACGCTTGCCGAGATCGGTCGGACGGATCCGGTCCGCAGTCACCGCAAGCCAGCCCCGGCTTTGTGCTTCGTCGAGCGCCGCGGCGATCCGATCCTCCGCGAGGCCGGTGCGTTCGGCGAACAGCGTGCGCGCAAAGCCATGCTCGAGGCGCAGCGCGTTGAGCATGAATTCGAACGGCAGTTGTTCGGCGGCGATCGCTTCGTCCGCGCCGATGCCGCGCGCCGAACCCGCATGCGCGAGATAGGCCTTGGGCGCGCGGACTTTCCAGCGGCGCCGCTGCGCGCCGGTGGCCGCGTCACTGAGCTTGCCATGCGCACCCGCGCCGATGCCGAGATAGTCGCCGAATTGCCAATAGTTCACATTGTGCACACTGCGTCGTCCCGTGCGCGCATAGGCCGAGGTTTCGTAGTGCTCGAAGCCGGCGTCGGCGAGACGCTGCTGACAGGCTTCCTGCATATCCCACGCCAAGTCGTCGTCGGGCAGCGGCGGCGGCGTGCGCGCGAACGCGGTATTGGGTTCCAGCGTGAGCTGATAGTGGGAGACGTGGCTCGGCGCGAGCGCGATCGCCGCGTCGACATCGGCCAGCGCACCGGCCAGATCCTGCTGTGGCAGCGCGTACATCAGGTCGAGATTGACGTTGTCGTAGCCGGCCGCACGGGCGAGCGCGATCGCCTCGCGCACTTCGGCCGAGCTGTGGATCCGTCCGAGGCGCGCGAGCTTGTCGTCATCGAAGCTCTGCACGCCGAAGCTGAGCCGGTTGACGCCGGCGCGGCGGTAGTCCTCGAAACGGCCGTGCTCGACCGTGCCCGGATTGGTTTCCAGGGTGATTTCCGCGGCCGCGTCGAACGCCAGCCGCGCGCGCGCGCCGTCGAGCAGCGCGGCGATGGCCGCCGGCGAAAACAGGCTCGGCGTGCCGCCGCCGAAGAACACGCTGATGATGGAGCGGTGTTCGAGTGCGGCGCCGTAGTCGCGCAGGTCGAGATCGAGGTCGGCCAGGACTGCGGCGACGTAGTCGCGCTCGGGCAGTCCGCTCGGCGCCGTATGCGAGTTGAAATCGCAGTACGGGCATTTGCGCACGCACCACGGGATGTGGATG
>CAMLSI010000488.1 GCA_946482585.1 uncultured Lysobacteraceae bacterium | reverse complement strand
CTTCGTTGCCCTTGCGCTGGATGATCTCGAAGAAGATCGGGCCGATCGCGTTCTGCGTGAAAATCTGCAGCAGCTTGCGCTGCTTGGTTTCCATGTCGGCGTCGATGAGGATCTTGTTCTTCGCCAGACGCGGCACGTCTTCGCCGTGATTCGGCACACGCTGGTCGATGACGTCGAAATAGGTGTCCGGCGTGTCGAGGAACTCGACGCCGGCGTCGCGCATCGCTTCCACCGTCGCATAGATGTCGTCGGTGAAGCACGCGATGTGCTGGATGCCCTCGCCGTGATACTGGTCGAGGTATTCGTTGATCTGGCTCTTGGGATCCGACGACTCGTTGAGCGGAATGCGTACGATGCCGTCGGGTGCCGTCATCGCCTTCGACACGAGGCCGGTCTTGCTGCCCTTGATGTCGAAATAGCGGATCTCGCGGAAGTTGAACAGACGCTCGTAGTAGTCGGACCACTTCTGCATGTTGCCGAAGTAGAGATTGTGCGTCAGGTGATCGATGAAGGTCAGGCCGAAACCGCGCGGATTCTGGTCGGCTCCCGGAATCGGTTCGAACTCACCGTAGATCGTGCCCTTGTCGCCGTAGCGGTCGACGAGATACAGCATGCAGTCGCCGATGCCCTTGATGACCGGCGTGTCGACCGCGCGCGTATCGGCCTTGTGGTCGACGAAAGCGCCGCCGTTGCCGACCGCCTGCTCGGCGACCCACTGCGCCGGCTTCTGCACGCGGATCGCGAAGCCGCAGGCGCAGGGTCCGTGCGTCCTGGCGAAATCGGCCGCGAACGAATCCGGATCTTCGTTGACGAGGAAATTCACGCCGCCCTGGCGATACCGGGTGATCGCGCGGCGGCGATGGCGAGCGACCGCGGTGAAGCCCATGCGCTCGAACAGGGCGTGCAGCAAAGCGCCGTCGGCTGCGGCAAACTCGACGAACTCGAAACCGTCGATGCCCATGGGATTCTCGAACTGGGTCGGCTTCATACCGAGATTGGGCTGCGCGCTCATGGCTGGCTCCGGTAGCGGGTACGGACGTCGGTGAGACCGCCGTTATAGTTTCAACTGAAACCATTTGCAAGGGACACCGCCGCATGGCCGGTAACACGCCGCTGGAACTCGAAAAATTCCTGCCCTACCGCCTGTCGGTACTGTCCAACACGGTCAGCCAGGCGATCGCGCGCGAGTACGAAGCCCGCTTCCAGCTCTCGATCACCGAATGGCGCGTGGTTGCCGTGCTCGGCCGTTACGACGGCCTGTCCGCGCGCGAAGTCGCCGAGCGCACGGCCATGGACAAAGTCGCCGTCAGCCGCGCCGTCGCCGAACTCGAAAAAGACGGCCGCGTACGCCGCGCCACGGCCGACCACGACAAACGCCAGTCGGTGCTGAGCCTCACGGCCAAGGGACGCAAGGTCTACGCCGAGGTCGCGCCGCTCGCGCTCGAACACGAGCGCCGGCTGCTCGCGCATCTGGATGCGGAAGAACAGCAGTGGCTGGGCCGCATCATCGAGAAATTGCTGCAGGCGGAAAAAGCGCTGGCGTGAATCCCGCAGGTCGGCGAGAGCCGCCGGCGAACCCCGTACGTCTCGATTCCCGGCAGAGGCCCCGGCTATTCGAGATCGGAAAGATAGAGCCTGGGGCTGTCGACGCACTCCCTCGGCGGGGTCGCGACGAACGCGATCACGTCTTCCGGCGACAGCGCTCTGCCGTGCAGGGCCGCCTCGCCCGGAAAGTAGATGCTGTCTCTGATACTCCGCCATTCCGGCGGATCGATGAGGGCGATCCGGATCGACGACCACGCGATGCCGAAGTCATCGAAACAGATCTGAAGGTCGTCCTTCGTCAACGATTCCACGCGCGCCGTCAGTGAAACCGCCGCGCCGACCGCCGGCGCGGGGCGCTCGCAGGCCGACGACACGCGCTCGCCCCCATCCCTCTCACCTCACCCCATGCATCAGCCGGTTGATCAGCGGCGCGAAGATCAGGAACGCCGCACCCATGCCGAAGCCGGCATACGCGATAAAGGTATACGTTCCCACATAGCCAGAAATGCCCGCATCGGCGGCGACGGCGATCGACGCGGTCTTGCCGGCGACCCAGTTGCCCATCGCGGAACACAGGAACCAGGCGCCCATGGCCATGCCGGTTTCTTTCGGCGCGGCGAGCTTGGACACCATCGACAAACCGATCGGCGACAGGCAGAGCTCGCCCATGGTGTTGAACGCATAGACCAGCGCGAGCATCAGCCATGGGATATGGCCGCTGCCGTCGTCCATGTACTTGATGCTGAGCACCAGCGTGGTGAAGCCCAGTGCGACGAGAACGAGCGCGAGCGCGAACTTGCGCGGCACCGAGGGGTTGAGGTCGCTGCTTTCGAGCCTGGGCCAGAGCCAGGCGAACAGCGGTCCGAACAACAGGATGAACAGCGGGTTGAACGACTGGAACAGCGTGAAGTCGAACGGCGCGTCGACGTGATCCTTCGCGAAGAAGTTCAGGCTCGATCCGGCCTGTTCGAACATGCCCCAGAACAGGATCTTGGCCAGGAACAGCAGCAGCATCGCGATATAGCGGTGCAGCTGGACGCGATCGCCGCTGCGGATGCTGCTGCCGATGAAGTAGCAGGTCAGCGCGGCGAACAGCAGCAGCAGGATGTAGCCGACGAGGTTGGCCCGGCTCAGCAGCAGGTAGGCGACCGGCACGCAGGCGATGCAGCCCAGCGCCACCTTGACGACTCTCGCGAAATTCTGCGCCGGAACGGGGGCTTCGCCGACATGGCCGAGCCAGCCGCGCAGCCAATGGAACATGACCAGCCCGAGGATCATGCCGATGCCGGCGCAGAAGAAGCCCCATTTGTAGCCGTAGACCGCGCCGATGACCGTGCCGCAGATGTAGGGCGCGAGCGCGCCGCCGGCGTTGATGCCCATGTAGAAGATCGTGAAGCCCGAATCGCGGCGAGCGTCGCCGGGCGCATAGAGCTTGCCGACCATCGTGGAAATGTTCGGTTTGAAGAGACCATTGCCGACGACGATGATCGCGAGCCCGGCGAGGAACCAGGGCAGTTCGGGGATCAGCAGCAGGAACAGGCCGACGGCCATGAATGCGCCGCCGAGCATGATCGACGGCCGGTAGCCGAGGTAGCGATCGGCGACGAAACCGCCGAACAGGCCGGTCGCATAGATCAGCGCCGTATAGGCGCCGTAGGTCAGGCTCGCGGTCGATTTCGCTTCGCCCGGCGGCAGCAGGCTGAAGAACGTCATCGCCACGTAGGTCGCCAGCAGCGCGCGCATGCCGTAGTAGGCGAAACGCTCCCAGAACTCCGCGCCGAACAGCATCCAGAGCGGACGCGGATGGCCGAGGAATTCGCCGGGCGGCGGCGGCAGGAACGCCGCCGGAGTCGTTGCTGCAGTCATGCGTGTTCACCTCGCAAAAAACGCCACGGCCCGGGATGACCGGGCCGTGGCTTCGTACATTTCTGGAAAAAACGTTTCGCTACTTGACGCCGTGCATCAGCTTGCCGATCAGCGGCGCGATCAGGAACAGCAATACGCCGGGTATCACCAGGGCCAGGAAGCCGAAGTTGTAGCCGGCCAGGGCCGAGGTCACGGACATGCCGCTCTCGCCGCTGACCCAGCCGGCGAAGATGCCCGAGAAGTTGTTGCCGATGCCGGTGGAGAGGAACCATCCGCCCATGCCGAAGCCGACCAGGCGCAGCGGCGCCAGCTTGGTCACCATGGACAGGCCGATCGGCGACAGACACAGCTCGCCCACGGAC
>CAMLSI010000487.1 GCA_946482585.1 uncultured Lysobacteraceae bacterium | reverse complement strand
GTCGCGCTCGCCAACATCGACGAGATGATCGAGCTGATCAAGACCTCGGAATCGCCGCAGGTCGCGAAGGAGCGCATGCTGGCCAAGCGCTGGGAGCCCGGCATGGTGCGCGCGCTGCTCGGCGCTGCGGGCGCCGACGCGTCGCGGCCCGAGGATCTCGACGCGAATGCCGGCCTGCGCGCCGACGGCTACCAGCTGTCGGAGATCCAGGCCAAGGAAATTCTCGAGATGCGCCTGAACCGCCTGACCGGGCTGGAACAGGACAAGCTCACCGACGAATACAAGCAGCTGCTCGCAGCGATCCGGGGCCTCATCGAAATCCTGTCCGATCCGGCCGTGCTGCTCGCGCTGATCCGCGGCGAACTCGTCGAAATCAAGGAAGCCTACGGCGACACGCGCCGCACGGTGATCCAGCACAGCCAGGAAGACCTCGATGTGCTCGACCTGATCGAGCCCGAAGACGTTGTCGTCACGCTGTCGCACACGGGCTACGTCAAGCGCCAGCCGATCACCACGTATCGTGCGCAACGTCGCGGCGGCAAGGGCCGTTCGGCGACAGCGGTCAAGGAAGAAGATTTCGTCGCGCAGGTCTGGATCGTGAATACGCACGACACGCTGCTGACGTTCACGAGCGCCGGCCGCGTGTTCTGGCAGAAGGTCTATCAGATTCCGGATGCGGGTCCGAACTCGCGCGACAAGCCCATCGTCAACCTGCTGCCGCTGGAGCCGGACGAGAAGATCCAGGCCGTGCAGTCGGTGCGCGAGTTCCCGGTCGACCGCTACGTGTTCTTCGCGACGCGCCAGGGTACGGTCAAGAAGACCTCGCTCGCCGACTATTCGCGCCCGCGCACGAACGGCATTCGCGCGATCGATCTGGACGAAGGCGACGGCCTCGTCGGCGTCGCGCTGACCGACGGCACGCGCGACGTGCTGATGTTCGCGTCCAACGGCAAGGCCGTGCGCTTCGCCGAGGATGAAGTACGTCCGATGGGCCGTGTCGCCCACGGCGTGCGCGGCATGAAACTGACCGACGGCGCCGAGGTCGTTTCGCTGATCGCGGTGGACGGCGAGGGTGACATCCTGACGGCGACCGAGCGCGGCTACGGCAAGCGCACGCCGCTCGACGAATATCCGCGCAAGGGCCGCGGCACGCAGGGCGTCATCGCGATCCAGTGCTCCGGCCGCAACGGCGCGCTCGTCGCGGCGGTGCAGCTCGACGACGCGCACGAGCTCATGCTCGTCTCCAACCAGGGTACGCTGGTGCGCACGCGCGCCGCGGAAATCGCGCGCGTCGGCCGCAACACGCAGGGCGTCACCCTGATCCGTCTGCCCGAGAACGAGGCGCTCACGAGCGTCGTCGGACTGGCGGCGATGGGCGGGGACGACGAAGCCGATGCGGACGATGCGACGGGTGCGGACGGCGGTGCCGGCAACGGCGATGCCGCCGCGGCTCCGGACGAACCGCTGACCGATTGAGCGCAACGGCTGCGTTCGCTGCAGCAATAAACCCGCGGCCTTCGCCGCGGGTTTTTTTGTGCGATGACCGGGTGGTTCGCGCGTTCAGGTGCCCAGCGTATCCAGCATGGCCTGCGCGCTCGACACCTTGAATTCGCCCGGCGCCTCGACGTTGAGCGCCTTGACGACGCCGTCCTCGGCATACAGCGCGAAGCGCTTGGAGCGTACGCCCATGCCGAACGCGCTCGCGTCCATCTCAAGGCCGAGCGCACGCGCGAGATTCGCGTTGCCGTCGGCGAGCATGATGAATTGCTCGGGTACGTTCTGGTCCTTGGCCCAGGCCTTCATGACGTAGGCGTCGTTGACCGCCATGCATGCCACGTCGATGCCGCGACTTTGGAATTTTTCGAAGTTTTCCACATACCCCGGAAGGTGCTTGGCCGAGCAGGTCGGCGTGAACGCGCCCGGCACCGAGAACAGCACGACCTTGCGGCCGGCGAAGATCTCGTCGGTGCTGATGGCCTGGACGCCGTCCTTGAGCACGTTGAGCGTGGCCGACGGAATGCGGGTGCCGACGGAAATGGTCATGCGAAACCTCTTTGCGGGTGAACGGAACGTCGATCATAGCCCGGTTGAGCGCGGTTCCGGCGCGTCGCGCGCGCCGGTGAAAACACCCTCTTGAAAGCGCCGGCGCGGCACCTATCTCCCGAGCCATGGCGCGATCGCCGCGCCGCCAGAATTCAGGAGACAGCATGAACTTTTCGCGCAATTACCGTTGGTCGGTCCCGTCCGGTTTCCAGGATGAAATCAAGCAGGCGTTCGAGCGTCTGTTCCAGCCCGACGAATCGGATCAGTCCAATGTGGTCACGAGCCAGTGGACGCCGCGCGTCGACATCCGCGAGGAAGACAAGCGCTTCGTCATCCTCGCCGACATTCCCGGCGTCGATCCGAACGAGATCGAGATCCAGATGGACAAAGGTATTTTGTCGATCAAGGGCGAGCGCAAGAGCGACGTCGTCGAAGGCAGCGGCAAGCTGAGCCGCAGCGAACGCACCCACGGCGTGTTCTATCGCCGCTTCGCGCTGCCCGACAGCGCCGACGCCGACGGCATCACCGCGAGCGGCAAGCACGGCGTCCTCGAGATTTCGATTCCGAAGCGTCCCGAGAGCTCGCCGCGCCGCATCAACATCGCCGCGCACTGATTCCGGTTCGCGACAGCCGTAACCCGGGCCCGTGGCGGAGCGATCCGCCGCGGGTCTGGTCGTTGGTCCGCGGTCCGATTACTGTTGCGCAGCTCGCCGGCGAAGAGAAGCCGGTCCGGCATACGGAACCCGCAAGGTAGACAGCATGCAGTTCAAGGACTACTACGACACCCTGGGCGTCAAGCCCGACGCGAGCGACGCCGAGATCAAGTCGGCGTTCCGCAAGCTCGCGCGCAAGTACCATCCGGACGTCAGCAAGGAAGCCGGCGCGGAAGACAAATTCAAGGCCGTCAACGAAGCGTACGAAGCGCTCAAGGATCCGGAGAAACGCCGCCAGTACGATGCCCTGCGCGCGCGCGGTTACCGACCCGGCGACGAATTCCAGCCGACGCCGGATTTCGGCGGCTTCGGCGGTTTCGGCGGTGGCGGCGGTGGAGCAGGGGCGAACGAAGGCTTCAGCGATTTCTTCGAATCCCTGTTCGGCCGCACCGGCGCCCGCGCGAACGCAGGGCCGCGTCGCGGGCAGGATCTGCGCGCGCATGCGGCGATCGATCTCGAAACCGCCTTCACGGGCGGCACGCAGCGTCTCGACCTCAACGGCGAGAAGCTCGACGTGACGATTCCGGCCGGTATTCTGCCGGGCCAGACGATACGACTGCGCGGCAAGGGCCACCCGGGCCGCAACGGCGCGCCGGCCGGCGATGTGCTGCTCGAGATCCAGCTGCGCCCGCATCCGCGCTTCCAGCTCGACGGTCGCGACGTCACGATCCGTCTGCCGATCGCACCCTGGGACGCCGCGCTCGGCGCCACGGTGAAAGTGCCGACTCTGGCCGGCGACGTGGACCTGAAGATCCCGGCGGGCTCGGATTCCGGCCGCAAGATGCGCCTCAAGGGGCGCGGATTGCCCGGCACCGAAGCCGGTGACCAGTACGTCGTGCTGGACGTGCGTGCGCCGGCGGCGCACAACAACGAGCAGCGCGAAGCCTACGAGCGCCTGCGCAGCGCTTTCGGCGGTTGAGCCGTCAGCGGCGGCGCGAGCGTGACCTGGGCGCGCCGCGAAGAAGGAGCCTGACGGCTCCCGGATCGCGCAACGAAAAAGGGAGCCTGTCGGCTCCCGGAT
>CAMLSI010000486.1 GCA_946482585.1 uncultured Lysobacteraceae bacterium | reverse complement strand
CGTCGCGAGCGGTTATTACGAAGCCGTGTGCTACAGCTTCGTCGCGCGCGAGTGGCTGCAGCGCTGGGCGCGCGACGACGGCGCTGTCGCGCTCGCCAATCCGCTGAGCGCGGACCTCGCGGTCATGCGGACGTCCTTGCTGCCGGGCCTCGTCGAAGCGCTCCGGCACAATGCGAACCGGCAGCAGGAGCGCATCCGGCTGTTCGAGATCGCGCGCGTATTCCATGCCGGCGACGACGCCCCGCGAGAAACGCGCCGCGTCGCCGCGGTCGCCTGCGGCCGTGCCCAGCCCGAGCATTGGGGCGGGGAGAAACGCGCCGTCGACTTCTTCGACATCAAGGCTGACCTCGAGAGTCTGGTCGGTCTGGCCGGCGGCCGCCGCGCGGAATTAAGCCCCATCGATCGACCGGACTTTCACCCAGGCCGCAGCGCCGAAGTCCGCGTTGATGGCGTCGTTCTGGGCCAGGTCGGAGCGCTGCATCCGCGCCTGCTGAAAGCGCTGGATCTCGATCACGATGTCTACGCTTTCGAGCTTGATCTGGACGGGCTCACCGCCGGTCGGCTGCCTGAGGCCGCCGAGCTGTCCCGATTCCCGCAAGTGCGCCGCGACATCGCCGTGGTCGTGCCCGAAACCGTGTCGTGGGGCCAGGTCGAACGTGTCCTGCGCGGCATCGCCGGAGCGGTGCTGCGTGACCTGGTGCTATTTGACCGCTACAGTGGAACCGGCTTAGGTTCCGGTCTAAAGAGCCTCGCTATTGGCTTGATTTTGCAGGACAGTTACCGCACTCTTACGGATCAGGAAGCAGACCATTTTGTGGCTTCGGCCGTGGCTGCCCTGGAACGCGAATGCGGCGGTAGATTGCGGGGGTAGCATGGCGCTGACCAAGGCGGAAATGGCGGAGCGACTGTTCCTTGACGTCGGCCTCAACAAGCGTGAGGCCAAGGAATTCGTCGACGCGTTTTTCGATGTGGTGCGTGAGGCTCTGGAAAAAGGGGAGCAGGTCAAGCTGTCGGGTTTCGGCAATTTCGATCTGCGCAAGAAGAATCAGCGTCCCGGACGTAATCCCAAGACCGGCGAGGAGATTCCGATCTCCGCGCGGCGCGTGGTCACGTTCCGGCCGGGTCAGAAGCTGAAGGTCAGAGTCGAGGCCTATGCTGGATCAGGGCAGCAACAGTGAGCTCCCGGTAATCCCGGCAAAGCGCTACTTCACGATCGGTGAAGTCAGCGAGCTGTGCGGCGTCAAGCCGCATGTGCTGCGCTACTGGGAGCAGGAATTCACGAACCTCAAGCCGGTCAAGCGACGCGGCAACCGCCGGTATTATCAGCGCCACGACGTGCTGATGATCCGGCAGATCCGTTCGTTGCTCTATGACCAGGGCTTTACGATCACGGGCGCGCGTCAGCGCCTCGACGGTCAGCAGCAGCGCAATGAAGTCAGCATGTCGAGCCAGATCGTGCGGCAGGTGCGCATGGAGCTCGAAGAGGTCCTGCAGATCCTGCGCCGCTGAGCGCGAACGATGCGGTCACGTGCCGGCGCCGTCGATGGCGGTCCGGCATCGCTCGATCTGCATTGCAGCATTTGTCGGCCGGCGGCTATACTCGCCGGCTCTCGTAACACCGGTTTTCGTGTCGGGGCGTAGCGCAGCCTGGTAGCGCATTTGCCTGGGGGGCAAAGGGTCGTGGGTTCGAATCCCGCCGTCCCGACCATCTGACCGGTTTGTGATCGTTCGTCGTACCCGGGCAAGCCGCCCGCCGCTGGGACGTCCGTCCCGAATCCCGCCTCGTCGTTATCTCGCCGCGCTTCGGCGTGCGCGCCGCCGTTCGTTTTCGCCCGTTTCGCGTGTTGCGGAAATGCGCAGGCTTCGTCCCGCGTGGGGCCGCCTGCCGTCCCGGTTTGCGGGCTTCTGTCCGGACAGCCTTCGGGTTGTCCGGTCAAGTCATTGTTTTTCGGTGACCTCGCCGAGATTTCGCCGAAACCTCGCCGCCCGATGTTGCGGAATTCGTCGCGAACTCGCCGCGCACTCGGGACTCGCCGACGGCCGGTTCCTAGTGTCGACCCATCCCAACGGAGGAGGGTCTGACATGAACTGCGTGCACTGGCGACATGAAGGCAATGCGGCGTTTCCGTCCTGGCGCGATCGCGAGGACTACCTGGAGCGCTTCGGTCCGCGTGCGTTGCTCTGGGTCGGCGAACTGCGCGAGACCCAGGCCTGGGGTTGGACTCCGCCGGCGCTCTGCATCGCGCTGCGTGGTCGCGTCCAGATCGACAACCGCGGTTGTAGCGTCGAGCTCGGCGCGTCCGACGTACTGCTGACCGAAGGCGGCAACGGCCTGCGCGTCGATACGGCAGGCGGTGGGGACGCGCGTGTCGCCGTGCTCTGGCTCGCGCCGGCAGGCCTGCGCGGCCGCGCCAGCGTCGATCCGCTGCCGGCATTCTTTGCCCAGGACGGCGAACTGGCACTCACGTTGAGTCGGCTCGCGCAGTCTGCGAGCGACCTGTCGGTCGACACGCATGCGGCACTGGATCAGGTGCTGAGCCTGCTGTCGCGGCGCCAGCAGGATCTCGCCCAGGCGCTGGCGAATTGTCCGGGCCGCAGCGAACGCCATCGGCGTCAGCTCTATGCGCGCCTGCTGCGGGCCAAGCACGTGATCGACCATGGCCAGGCCGTGCCTCTCGATCTGGCCGCGCTTGCGCAGGTCGCGAGCCTCTCGCCTTCGCACTTCCTGCGCCTGTTCCACCGCGTGTTTGGTGCGTCGCCGCATCGCTATCTGGTCCAGCAGCGCATGCTGCGGGCGCGACGCATGGTGGTCGAAACCAGCGTGCCAATTGGTACGATCGCCCAGCGCATGGGCTTCATCAACCGCTGCGCGTTCGCCCGACTGTTCAAGCAGCAGTTCGGCACGCCGGCGACGCGTCTGCGCCGTATGGCGCTGATGCAGGCGCGCGCCAGCGTGACCCGCGCGTTCGGCGTCATGGGCAGCGGCAGCGCGCGAATTGCGTACAGTCATCAGCCGGAGGCGGCATGAGTCAACGTGTAGGACCCTGGGAAACCCCGTCGGTGCGGGGCGCGGCGCGGATACGCAACCGGCGCGCCGGCCTGCTGCTGGCACTGCTGTCGCTGAGCACCGCCGCCGGCGCCATCGATCCGCGCGTCGCGCAGGATTCGCGTCAGGCATTCAAGTCGTTCGCGCAACCGCTCATCGGCAACTGGGAATGCAACCAGCGCACGTGGGACGACCGTTTCCACGAACGCATGGTCGAAACCGTGCAGAAGCGTCGTTTCGAATGGGTGCTCAAGGGCAATTTCCTGCAGGAGTCGGTGCACGCGGTACTGCGCGGCGGCGACACGATCCATGTCGGCATCAACCTGCTCAGCGTCGATCCGGAAACCATGCACGTGCTGGGCAGCGGCTTCGATGCGACCACGCCCGACCGGCGCATGACCATCGACGCGGAACTCGCGCCGGACCTGCGCCATCTGAGCGGCAAAGTCGAGATCCGACCGACCGACGAGAACGCGCGCGCCGAACGGCTCGACTGGCAATGGATCGATGAAGGCCGCACGCGTTCGCGCATCTATTCGCGTGCGCCGAACGGCCGCGAATTCCTCAACCAGGAACTGATCTGCAAGCGTGCCGCGGATTCGTCCGCTGCAGCGATCGAATGAGCCGCGCACCGTGCGGTCGCGCGGGCTAAACTCGGCGGATTGCCCCGCAGGACACGCCCCATGAGTGCCGTCAAGACGCCGCGCCGCACGCTGTATCCCGAGATCGAGCCGTTCGACAGCGGCCGC
>CAMLSI010000485.1 GCA_946482585.1 uncultured Lysobacteraceae bacterium | reverse complement strand
ATTGCCTTCGGTGCGCAGCAGCGACTTCGGCGCCTTGGTGCGCAGCACGATCAGCGTATCCACCGGCCCGCCTTTCGCGGCTTCGGTCTGGAGAACGGCATCGACCTCGGCCGCCCGGCTTGCGGTGGCGGTGCAGGTTGCCGCCAGGGCAAATGCGATGTGAAGGGACAACGAACGCAGGGTGATCGGACGCATCGGAAGAATTCCCCAAAGAGTGTGGCCGCAGAGCGCTGGCACGCGATCCTCGGCATACAGCCTCCCCCGCAGTCGGCCGCGCCCAGCCGGTCGACGATAGCGCCGAACGCGCAACAGGCGCAAACCCGGAAACGGCATGAGGATGTTGCATTGCGGGTCGCGCTGCGGCCGGCGCGACCGCCGACGGCGGCGGGCATCGCAACGCCGGGCGCCGCCCGGTCTCTGTACGCCGGCGTGTCGTCCATGCCGCGGCGCACAAGCAGACCTTGCGTCAGACCTCGAACTGCTCGTTGAGGATGCGGTCTTCGAGGTTGTGCTCGGGATCGAACAGCAGATTCATGACGCGCTCGCGCGATTCGTGCACGGTCACCTCGACGATGTCGCGGACTTCGTAGGAGTCGGCCGTTGCGCTCACCGGTCGCTTGTAGTGGTCGAGCACTTCGAAGCGCACCTGCGTCGCCGACGGCAGGATCGCGCCGCGCCAGCGCCGCGGACGGAACGGACTGATCGGCGTCATCGCGAGCACGTTGGAACCGAGCGGCAGGATGGGGCCGTGCGCCGACAGGTTGTACGCCGTCGAGCCGGCCGGCGACGACAGCAGGATGCCGTCGCAGACGAGTTCCTCGAGCTTGACCGCGCCGTTGAGCGATACGCGGATGTGCGCGGCCTGCTTGGTCTGGCGCAGCAGGGAGACTTCGTTGAACGCGGTGGCGGTCACGGCGGAGCCGGACTCGGTCTGCACTTCCATCATGAGCGGGCGCAGCACGGTCGGCTGCGCGCGTGCGATGCGCTCGTCGAGCGCGTCGACGCGGTACTGGTTCATCAGGAATCCGACCGTGCCGAGCTTCATGCCGTACACGGGAAGACCGCGCATATTGTGCCTATGCAGCGTTTGCAGCATGAAGCCGTCGCCGCCGAGCGCGATGATGACGTCGGCGTCGTCGATGCCGACTTCGCCGTAGCGCTCGCGCATCAGGGTCAGCGCCGCCTGCGCTTCCTCGGTCTTGCTCGCGACGAAATGGAGGCGCTGGCTCATCGCTTGCCGGGCTCGTTGCTGGGAGGCATCCGAGTGTAACCGGTGTTTGCGGCGCTACGCCGCCTTGCAACGACGCCCGGGCGCTCGACGTCCGCAAACGCCCGATTGGGCGGGGACGGAAACCCGCCCCCGCCCGTCGACGCTCGCTGCGTCAGCGCGCGCCCGCCTGCACGAGCTGCGCGAGGCGGCGCACCGCGACGGAAACGATCGGATAGTCGGTGACGACCTGGCTGCGCATGTCGGCGAACATGCCGAGCGTGAACTTCAGCGAGGCGTCGTCACGCGTGAGCCATTGCTCGACGAGTTCGGTGCCGCCGCCCTTGGCGCCCTTGAGCACCTGCGCCGCGAGCGCGCGGTGCTGCTGGTAGAGCTCGTCGCGCAGCGAGCCGCGCGCGTGCGCATGCCAGCGCGTCTCGACCGGCAGTTCCTCGACCTTCGACATCAGCCACTTCAGATGCAGCGCCTCGCCGAGCGCGAAATGCACCTGCGCGACCTGTGCGACTTCGAGGCGGTTGTCCTGCGCCGTGTCGATGATGTCGAGCGCCGAGACCAGGGTCGGGACGCCCGCGAGCTGTTCGGCGAGTTCGCGCGGGAAGCCCTGCGACAGCCAGCGCTCGCGCGCCGCATCGAACGCGTGACGCTCGCTCGGCGCGAGCACTCCGGCGAGCGACTGCTTGAGCTTGAGCATGCCCGGGTGATAGCGCGCGACGGCCTTGGCGATGTCGAGCGATTCGCCCGGCTGGTTCAGCAGCCAGCGCGTCATGTTGCGGAGCAGCTGCCAGATCACGAGCAGCGCATCGATCTGCGCGTTGCCGTTGACCTTGCCGTCGAGCGCCTCGATCGCGGCCCAGAGTTCGCGCGCATCGAGCACTTCGCGTGCGATCGTGTAGGCCTTCGCGACCGGCGCCGGCGCCTGACCGGTGTCTTCCTGCATGCGCAGCACGAAGGTCGCGCCCATGCGGTTGATCATCGAATTCGTCACGGCCGTCGCGATGATTTCGCGTTTCAGGCGGTGACGCTCCATGTGCGCCGAATATTTCTCCTGCAGCGGCTCGGGGAAATAGCGCTTGAGTTCGCGCGACAGGTAGGCGTCTTCCGGCACGTCGGAATCGAGCAACTGCTGGAACAGCACGATCTTCGAATACGAGAGCAGGATGGACAGTTCCGGACGCGTGAGGCCGAGGCCGCGCGCCTTGCGCTCCGCGAACTCGGCATCCGACGGCAGGAACTCGATCTGGCGATCGAGCAGCCCCTGCGCTTCGAGCGTGCGCACGAAATGCTGCTTCGCGCCGAGGCGGCTGACCGACATGCGCTCCATGACGCTGATCGCCTGGTTCTGGCGATAGTTGTCCATGAGCACGAGGCGTTCGACCTCGTCGGTCATGTCGGCGAGCAGCACGTTGCGCGCGTCGAGGGTGAGCTCTTCGCGCTGCACCGCGTCGCCGAGCAGGATCTTGATGTTGACCTCGTGGTCCGAGGTGTCGACGCCGGCGGAGTTGTCGATGAAGTCGGTGTTCATCAGCACGCCGTTGAACGAGGCTTCGATGCGGCCGCGCTGGGTCATGCCGAGGTTGCCGCCTTCGCCGACGAGCTTGCAGCGCAGCTCCTTGCCGTTGATGCGGATGGCGTTGTTCGCGCGATCGCCCGCATCGGCGTTGGTTTCGCTTTCGGCCTTGACGTAGGTGCCGATGCCGCCGTTCCAGAGCAGGTCGACAGGCGCTTTGAGGATGGCGCGCATGAGGTCGTTCGGCGAAAGCTGGTCGACCGCCTCCTCGATGCCCAGCGCCGCGCGGATCTCCGGCGACACCGGAATCGTCTTCGCCGCGCGCGGGAAAATGCCGCCGCCCTTGGAGATCAGGCCCGCGTCATAGTCGGCCCACGACGAACGCGGGAGCGCGAACATGCGCGTGCGCTCCTTGAACGAGATGGCCGCGTCGGGATTGGGATCGAGGAAGATGTGGCGGTGATCGAACGCGGCCAGCAGGCGGATGTGCCGGGACAGCAGCATGCCGTTGCCGAACACGTCGCCCGACATGTCGCCGATGCCCACGCAGGTGAAGTCTTCGCTCTGGCAGTCGCGGCCGAGCGCGCGGAAGTGGCGCTTGACCGACTCCCAGCCGCCCTTCGCGGTGATGCCCATGCCCTTGTGGTCGTAACCGACCGAGCCGCCGGACGCGAACGCATCGCCGAGCCAGAAGCCGTGGTCGGCCGAGATCGAGTTCGCGATGTCGGAGAACGTGGCCGTGCCCTTGTCGGCGGCGACGACGAGGTAGGGATCGTTGGCGTCGTGACGCACGACGTTGCGCGGATGCACGATCTCGCCGTCGACGATGTTGTCGGTGATGTCGAGCAGGCCGTTGATGAACATGCGGTAGCACGCGATGCCCTCGGCGAGCTGCGCATCACGGTCGCCGCCGACCGGCGGGCGCTTCACGAAGAAGCCGCCCTTGGAGCCGACCGGCACGATGACCGTGTTCTTGACCATCTGCGCCTTGACGAGGCCGAGCACTTCCGTGCGGAAATCCTCGCGCCGGTCGGACCAGCGCAGGCCGCCGCGCGCGACCGGGCCGAAGCGCAGGTG
>CAMLSI010000484.1 GCA_946482585.1 uncultured Lysobacteraceae bacterium | reverse complement strand
TCGAAGCGCCTGACCACTCGTCGACACAAACGGCCGGTAGCGTAGCACGCGCATCGCGGCGCCTGACCCGATGCGCGATCACGGTTCAGCGGATATCGCGTCAGCGCGTCAGGCGGAAATTCGACGCTTTCTCCCAGAGCGACTTGATGTTGTCGCGCCAGCGCTGGGCCGCGGGCGGATCTTCCGGCGGCCCCTGCACCGGCGCCGCTTTGGGCACGTTGACCTGCCCTTCCTGTGCATAGCGCAACGCCTCGATCGCCAGGCGGTCCCAGCGCAGGAAGCTCGCGACCGGCACGAGCACCCAGGGGCTGCGCTCGTTGGGCTCGCCGAGCGGCGCCCAGGTCGTCGCGCCCGGCAGCGCGAGCGCCTGCTCGCGCGCGCGGCCCTGCAGGCGGAATGCCATGCCGGGCAGCATGTAGAACAGGAACGCCGTCCCGTTCACCTGCACAGCGGGCTTGCCATACAGCGCCGTCGCGGTCGCCTCGTGCTGGCGCGTCATGAAATCGGCGATCGTGTCGTAACGCGTACGCGCGTTGGCCATGTGGCGCAGCCTCCCTGGTGGCGTGGGCTCATGCTACGCCGATTCGGCGCGACCGGCCCGTACCTGCTCAGCGCACGAAATTGCGGTGCGCGTGAATCGACATGAGCACGCCGAAGCCGGTCAGCAGGCTCACGGCCGACGTGCCGCCGTAGCTCACGAGCGGCAGCGGTACGCCGACGACGGGCAGGAGGCCCGTGATCATGCCGCCGTTGACCATCACGTAGACGAAGAACGACATGCCGATCGAGCCGGCCAGCAGCCGCGAATAGGTGTCCTTGGCATTCGCCGCGATCCAGAGGCTGCGGCCGATGATGAACACGTAGAGCGCGATCAGCAGCAGCACGCCGATCAGGCCGAATTCCTCGCTGAACACGGAAAACACGAAGTCGGTCGTGTGCTCGGGCAGGAATTCCAGGCGCGACTGGCTGCCCTGGTGCCAGCCCTTGCCGAACACGCCGCCGGCACCGACGGCGATCTCCGACTGGATGATGTGCCAGCCGTTGCCGAGCGGATCGGATTCCGGGTCCATGAACATGCGCACGCGATTGCGCTGGTACTCGTGCAGGAAGTGCCAGGCCACGGGCGCGGCGGCCGCGGCGGCGCCGAGCAGGCCGCCGATGCGCCACCACGACAGCCCCGACAGGAACAGCGCGAAGGCACCGCTCGCGGCCACGAGCAGCGACGTACCGAGGTCGGGCTGTTCCGCAATGAGGCCTGCCGGCACGCTGATGATCACCGCGACCATGAACAGGTCACGCCAGTCCGGCGGCAGGGTTCGCGCATGCAGGTACCAGGCGACCATCATCGGCGTCGCGAGCTTGAGCAGCTCCGACGGCTGGAAGCGCACGAACTTGAGATCGAGCCAGCGATTGGAGCCGCGGCCCTCGCCGACGAGCTCGACGAGCACGAGCAGCACGACGCCGACGGCATAGAACCACGGTGTCCAGTTGCGCAGCGACGACGGCGGGATGCGCGACATGACGATGAGCGCGATGCCGCCCATGAGGAAACGCGCGCCCTGGTTGAGCACGATGCTCGCGTCCTTGTCGCCCGCGCTGTAGAGCGTGACGAGACCGATGCAGCCGACCAGCGCCAGCGCGACCAGCAGCGGCAGGTCGACGCGCGGCCGGCGCAGGTGCGACTTGGCCATCGCGGCGAACCGATCGAGGCTGAACACGCTCATCGCGCGGGCTCCGTCGCATTCGCCGGCGCGGTGGCCGGCGGCGCACGCAGCACCGCGGGCGCGACCGGCACCGTGCCCGGCGGCGGCGCGAGCCACGCGTCGAGGATCTTGCGGCCGAGCGGCGCGGCGTCGAGCGAGCCGCTCGCGCCGTATTCCATGACCAGCGCGAGCGCGACCTGCGGTTCCTCGACCGGTGCGAACGCGACGAACAAGGCCTGGTGGCGCTGCGCCGCGTCGAGGCCGCGCGTGTCGACCTCGTTGCCCGTGCGCGAGAAGCGCTGCGCCGTGCCGGTCTTGCCGGCCGCCGTATACGGCGCGTCGGCGAACGCGCGCGCGGCCGTGCCGGTCGGCCCGGCGACGACCGCGACCATGCCGTCGCGGATGCGATCCCAATTGGTCATGTTGACGATGAAGCTCGGTTCGGCCGGCGCGACGGGCGCGAGCTCTATCGGCGCACTGAAGCCCGCCTGTGTCGCGCGCAGCAGGTGGATCGGATGATGCTCGCCGCGCGCGGCGAGGATCGCGGTCGCATTCGCGAGTTGCACCGGCGTCACGACCCAATAGCCCTGGCCGATGCCGGCGATCACGGTTTCGCCCGGAAACCAGGGCTTGTTGAACATCGCGCGCTTCCAGTCCTTCGACGGCAGGATGCCGCTGCCCTCGCCCGCGAGATCGATGCCGCTGCGCGCGCCGAAGCCGAACTTCGCGAGATAGCCCGACATGCGGTCGATGCCCATGTCGAGCGCGAGCGAATAGAAATACGTGTTCACCGACTGCGCCAGCGATTCGACGAGATCGACGCGGCCGTGGCCGCCGCGGCGCCAGTCGCGATAGCCGCGGCTCTGACCCGGAATATGGAACTCGCCCGTCGACAGCACCGTGTCGTCGAGCCGGCGCACGCCCTGCTCGAGCCCGGCGATGCCCATGAACGGCTTCATCGTCGAGCCGGGCTTGTAGGTGCCGACCAGCGCGCGGTGCAGCAGCGGACGCATGGGCGAGGAGATCAGCGCACGGTAGTCGATGTGGCTGATGCCGTTGACGAACAGGTTCGGATCGAAGCTCGGCACGCTGACCATGGCCAGCACTTCGCCGTTGCGCGGATCGATCGCGACGGCCGAGCCGGGCTTGCCTTCGAAGATCGCCTCGGCGGCCTCCTGCAGCCGCACGTCGATCGAGAGGTAGAGGTTCTTGCCCGGCTTGGGCGGCGTCGAGTCGAGCACACGCAGCGCGCGTCCGTCGGCGTTGATCTCGACGCGCTCGTAGCCGGGCTCGCCGTGCAGGATTTTCTCGTAGTAGCGCTCGATGCCGGTCTTGCCGATGTGCGTCGTGCCCGCGTAGCGCGTCACATCGAGATCGCGCAGGTCGGCTTCGTCGATGCGCGCGACGTAGCCGACGACATGGCCGAACTCGGCGCCGCGCGGATAGGTGCGCGTCAGGTACGGCACCACTTCCACGCCCGGAAAGCGCCAGCGGTTCACGGCGAACTTCGCGACTTCGTCCTCGGACAGGCGAAAGCGCAGCGGAATGCTGTTGAAGCCGCGGCGGCCCTTGCGCTGCTCCTTGTAGCGCTTGATGTCGTCGTCGGTCAGCGGCACGACGTCGCGAAGCCGACCGAGCAACTCGTCGATGTCCTTGACCTTGACCTGCTCGGGCGTGACTTCGAGCCGGAATGCGGCCGTGTTGTCGGCGAGCAGCACGCCGTTGCGGTCGAAGATCAGTCCGCGCGCGGGCGGAATCGGCCGCAGCTTGATGCGGTTCTGGTCCGCGCGCGTCGCGAACTCGTCATGGCGCACGACCTGCAGATGCACGAAGCGCGAGGCCAGCACGCCGAGGCAGACCACGATGATGAGGAAGCCGACCAGCGCACGCCGCTGGAACAGCGCGACCTCGCGCCCGCTGTCCTTGAGCTTGGCGCGGCGCGGGCTCATGTCTCGTGTACGCGCAGGCGGGCACGCAGATCGTCGAGCAGCAGGAACACCCAGGGCCAGGCGAGCATGCCCGCGATCGGGGCGTACCAGAACGAGGCCGGCGGGATCGGCGGCTACGCGGGCGAGGACGGATCGATCTCCGTGCAGCATCAAGGTGAAACCAT
>CAMLSI010000483.1 GCA_946482585.1 uncultured Lysobacteraceae bacterium | reverse complement strand
TGATGAACATCGTCAACGGCGGCGCGCATGCGGACAACAACGTCGACATGCAGGAATTCATGGTGCTGCCGGTCGGCTGCGCGAGCTTCTCCGAAGCGCTGCGCTGCGGCACCGAGATCTTCCATGCGCTCAAATCGGTGCTCAAGGGGCGCGGCCTGTCGACTGCGGTCGGCGACGAAGGCGGTTTCGCGCCGGACCTGAAGTCCAACGAAGAAGCCGTCGAAACCATTCTCGAGGCGATCGCGAAGGCCGGCTACAAGGCCGGCGAGGACGTCTACCTCGGCCTCGACGTCGCGAGTTCGGAATTCTTCGAGAATGGCAAGTACAACCTGCACGGCGAAGGCAAGCGCCTGACTTCCGAGCAGTTCGCCGACTTCCTCGCCGACTGGTGCGCGCGCTATCCGATCATCACGATCGAAGACGGCATGGCCGAGGGCGACTGGGACGGCTGGAAGGTGCTGACCGACAAGCTCGGCAAGTCGGTGCAGCTCGTCGGCGACGACCTGTTCGTCACGAACACGGCGATCTTCAAGCAGGGCATCGAGAAGAAGATCGCGAATTCCATCCTGATCAAGGTCAACCAGATCGGCACGCTGACCGAGACGCTCGAAGCGATCGCGATGGCCGACGCGGCGGGCTATTCCTCGGTCGTGTCGCATCGTTCCGGCGAGACCGAGGACACCACGATCGCCGACATCTCGGTCGCGACGACGGCGACGCAGATCAAGACCGGTTCGCTGTGCCGCAGCGATCGCGTCGCGAAGTACAACCAGTTGCTGCGCATCGAGGAAGCGCTGGGCTCGGCCGCGGTCTACGCCGGCCGTCACGCGTTCCCGAATCTGCCGCACCTGTTCCGCTGAGGCTCGAAAGCGTGCTGCGTTACGCCGCCCTGATCCTGCTCGCACTGCTGATCGTCCTGCAGATCAAGCTGTGGACCGGGGCGGGCGGCGTGCGCGACGTCGAGAGCCTGCGCGAGACCGTGGCCGAGACGCGCAAGGCGAACGAAGCGCTCAAGGCGCGAAACGACGCCCTGCAGGCCGAAGTGCGCGACCTCAAGGAAGGCCGCGACGCGATCGAGGAACGCGCGCGTTCGGAGCTCGGCCTGGTCAAGCCCGGCGAGACCTTCTATCAGGTCGTCGAGCCCGCGACGCCGGGCACGCCGCCACCGCCGCAACAGAAATGAGCGCGCATCGATGAGCGGGCTCTGGTGCGTGGTGCCGGCTGCGGGGCGCGGTCGCCGTTTCGGCGGCGAAGTGCCCAAGCAGTATCTGCGCCTCGGCGATAAACCGTTGCTGCTGCACACGCTCGAACGGCTCGCGGCGCATCCGCGCATCGCCGGGCTGATGCTGGTCGTCGCTGCCGATGACGCTAGCTGGGCGCAGAGTCTCGTCGAAGTGCTCGGCAAGCCGCTGCTGCGCGCGACCGGCGGTGCAGAGCGTGCCGACTCGGTTCTGGCGGGGTTGCGCGCATTGCCCGCTTCGGTCGCTGCGGGCGATGCCGTGCTCGTGCATGACGCGGCGCGTCCCTGCGTGCGTGCGGCCGATGTCACGCGCCTGATCGATGCCGCCGTGCCGGCCGGTGGCGGTCTGCTCGCGGCGCCGCTGCGCGATACGCTCAAGCGGGCAGGCAGCGACGGCCGCGTGGCGGCGACCGAGCCGCGCGAAGCGCGCTGGCGCGCATTGACGCCGCAACTGTTCCCGCGCGCCGCGCTCGAGACCGCGCTCGCCGCGGCCTCGGCCGACGGCATCGCGATCACGGACGAAGCCATGGCGATGGAACGCGCCGGCTACGCGCCGCTGCTCGTGGAGGGCAGCGAAGACAACATCAAGGTGACGACGCCGGCCGATCTCGTGCTCGCGGAGTTTCTGCTGGCGCGAACGTGAGCGGATCCGCGCGTTCTTTTTTGATCGGATGACTATGCGAATTGGACAAGGTTTCGACGTGCACGCATTCGGTCCGGGTGACCATGTCGTGCTCGGCGGTGTCGCGATTCCTCACACGCACGGTGTCGTCGCGCATTCGGACGGCGACGTCGTGATCCATGCGCTCTGCGACGCGCTGCTCGGCGCGCTCGCGCTCGGCGACATCGGCCAGCATTTCCCGCCGAGCGACGAACGCTGGCGCGGCACCGACAGCCGCGTGTTCCTGCGCCATTGTCGCGAGCTGCTGCGCGAGCGCGGCTACGCGCTGGGCAACGCCGACGTGACCGTGATCGCCGAGCGACCGAAGGTCGGACCGCACGCGCAGCTCATGCGCGAACGCCTGGCCGAGGATCTCGGTTGCGCGCTCGATGCGATCAGCGTCAAGGCGACCACGAGCGAGCGGCTCGGCTTCACCGGCCGCGGCGAGGGCATCGCCGCGATGGCGGTCGCGCTGCTCGTGGAGGCGGCGGCGTGAGTCTCCTGCCGTACGCATTCGGCGAACCGCCGCTGCGCGCGCGGCTGCGCGCGCATCCCGAGGATTTCTTCGTCGACGAAGACCTGGGTTTTTCGCCCGACGGCGCCGGCGAACACGTCTTCGTGCGCGTGGAAAAGCGCGGTGCGAACACTGAATGGGTCGGCAAGCAGATCGCGCGGTTCGCCGGTGTCGCGCCCGAGGCGGTCAGCTATGCCGGGCTCAAGGATCGCCACGCAGTGACGCGACAGACCTTCTCGGTCGCGGTGCCGGTCAAACGCGAGCTCGCCTGGGACACGCTCGCGGCCGACGACTTCCGCGTGCTCGACGCGCAGCGGCATGGACGCAAGCTCAAGCGCGGCGCACTCAAGCGCAACCGTTTCCGCATCGTGCTGCGCGAGGCCAGCGGCGATCGCGCCGCGGCCGAAGCGCGGCTGGGGTTGATCGCCGCGCGCGGCGTGCCGAACTATTTCGGCGAGCAGCGCTTCGGCCGCGACGGCGACAATGTCGCGCGTGCGCAGGCGCTGTTCGACGGTCGCCGCGTGTCGCGTCACGAGCGCAGCCTGCTGCTGTCCGCGGCTCGTGCGCAGATCTTCAACGACGTGCTCGCCGCGCGCGTTCAGCGCGGCGACTGGGACCGGGCGTTGTCCGGCGACGTCTGGATGCTCGACGGCAGCCACAGCATATTCGGGCCCGAACCGGTGACGGCCGATATCGAGGCGCGGCTGGCGCGCGGCGACATTCACGCGACGGGCCCGCTCTGGGGTGAGGGCACGTTGCGACCGGCCGGGAGTGTGGCCGAGCTCGAACGGGCGACCGCGGCGACGCGCGGCGAACTGGCGCGCGGTCTCGAGGCGGCCGGGCTGGTCCAGGAGCGTCGCAGCCTGCGCCTGCTCGCCCAGGAATCGAGCTTCGTCTGGGAAGGCGATGCGCTCGTCGTTTCGTTCGCGTTGCCGGCCGGGTGCTATGCAACGACGCTGCTGCGCGAACTGGCTGCGTTCGACCTCGCCGGCACGGCCGATCCGGTGCAAGAATAGTCGCCAGCCGCGGCCGCTGTAGCGGAAATCGCGAGTTGGGCGCAGCCCGCTTCCGTGCCCGCAGACGCTTCCTATACTGGGTTCCACACGGCGCCGGACCCGGCGCGCCAACCAGTAACGTGAGGAGATCGTCATGAACAGAACCCTTCTCTGCAGCGTCGCCATCGCCGCCGCAGGCCTGGCGCTAGGCGGTTGCGCGAGCACCGGCGGCGGTTCGAAGAAAACCAGCTACGACTACGAGAAGACAGCCAACTTCGCGGGGTTCAAGACCTACGCCTTCAAGGAGGGGACGAACGTCGGACAGCCACTCATCGACAACCGTATTGTCGCGGCGATCGAAGCGGAGCTCACCGCCAAGGGGCTCACGAAAACCGACTCGAACCCTGACCTGTTCGTCGTGTACC
>CAMLSI010000482.1 GCA_946482585.1 uncultured Lysobacteraceae bacterium | reverse complement strand
CGACGGCGACGGCGATGTCGAGGCTCCGCGTCCGCGCACGCCGAAGACCGACGATCTGTTCCACGCACCGCCGCGCTCCAACCTCGGGCAGCGGCCGGAACAGCCGGTCGAACGCATCGTCACCTTGTTCATCGCCTCGCGCGCGGGACAGACGATCCGCGGCAGCGACCTCGTCGTCGCCGCGGAGAAATGCGGACTCGAGTTCGGCGACCTCGGCATCTTCCATCGTCTCGTCGACGGCAAGCGCGAACTCGGCCCGATCTTCAGCGCGGCGAACATGGTCAAGCCCGGCCATTTCGACATGAGTCGCATCGACGAACTCGCGACGCCGGGCCTGAGCTTCTTCATGGCATTGCCAGGGCCGCTGCCCGCGCTCGATGCCTGGGACACGATGCTGCCGACCGCGCAGCGCCTCGCCGAACTGCTCGATGCCGTCGTGCTCGACGAAGAACGCAATGCGCTCGGCCGTCAGCGCATCTCGCACATCCGCGACGATCTGCGCGCCTGGGATCGCAAGCAGGACGGCAACCGCATCCGCGCCGACTGGTGAATGGCACCGCGTGGCGGATCGGGTAGGGTAATTCGGCCCGTAGAAATCTAGAGTCGTCGCCATGCGCAAGCGAGGACGTCCCCCCGCCGACGACGTGCTGACCCCGGCCGAATGGCGTGTGGTCGATGCCGTGCGCCACGGCATGACCAATCCGAGGATTGCGCGCGAACTGCAGGTCAGCGTCGACGCGGTCAAGTATCACGTGGCCAACGCACTGCAGAAACTCGGCCTGCACGATCGCAGGCAGTTGCGGCGCTGGTGCGGCGTGCGTCGCGCCAGTGCGCTCTACCGGAGGAAATCGGCGATGACGGAACTCACCCGCTTCGGCGCGATCGGGCAGATCGCGCGCAGCGTCCGCGACGCGGCGGCGGCCGAGACCTGGTACCGCGACGTGCTCGGCCTGCCGCACCTGTATACGTTCGGAAAGCTCTGTTTCTTCGATTGCGGCGGCACGCGCCTGATGCTGTCGGAAGGCGACGGCGGCGAGCAGGCGTCGCTGCTGTATTTCCGCGTGGAGGACATTCATGCGGTCCATGCGCGGCTGGCCGGGCGCGGCGTGGAAATCCTCGCCGCGCCGCACCTGATCCACCGCCATGCCGATGGCAGTGAAGAATGGATGGCTTTCTTCAACGACCCGGAAGGCCGCCCGTTGGCGCTGATGAGCGTCGTGAGCGCATAGCGGGACGGGCCGTGGACGAGCGCGAACGGACGGGAGCGGATTCAGCTGCCTTTGCAAGCGGACCCGCCCCGTTTCTTCTCGGTAGCGGCGGTCGACGATGACGCCGGTCGTGCGAGGCGCGCCGACCTGCCGGGGCTCGCCGCGCGGTGGTAGCCGGCCGCGCTTTGCCTCCGATGCGCAATCCGGTTCAAGCAGCGCGTCGGCGGCAGCGCCTAGACTGTGCTTTTCGCGCAGTGGGGCAGGGCATGAGCGACACCATCAGCTGGGCCGATTTCGAGAAGGTCGTGATCGCGGTCGGCACTGTCGTGCGCGCCGAGCGCAACGAGCAGGCGCGCAAGCCCGCGCTGAAAGTCTGGGTCGATTTCGGCGCGTACGGCGAGAAGAAGACGAGCGCGCAGATCGCAGCCCTGTATTCGCCGGAAGAACTGGTCGGACGCCAGGTCGTCGGCGTGATCAATTTCCCGCCCAAGCAGATCGGACCGTTCATGTCCGAATTCCTGCTGACCGGCTTCACCACCGAGGCCGGGGTCGTGCTCACGGCCGTGGAGCGCGCAGTGCCGAATGGCACGCGACTGGCGTAGACGGCCGTAGGTTGCGGTTCGCGATGCTCGCCGCAACCTACGTCGTTGCCGATTTCCTCAGACCGCCTCGAAGATCCCGGCCGCGCCCATGCCGGTGCCGATGCACATGGTCACCATGCCGTACTTCTGCTGGCGGCGGCGCAGGCCGTGCACGAGCGTCGCGGCGCGGATCGCGCCGGTCGCGCCGAGCGGGTGGCCGAGCGCGATCGCACCGCCGAGCGGATTGACCTTGCCCGCATCGAGGCCGACGTCGCGGATCACCGCGAGCGCCTGAGCCGCGAATGCCTCGTTGAGTTCGATCCAGTCGAGCTGGTCCTTCGTGATGCCGGCCTGCCTGAGCGCCTTCGGGATCGCCGCGATCGGGCCGATGCCCATGATTTCCGGCGGCACGCCGGCGACGGCGAACGAAACGAAGCGGGCGAGCGGGCTCAGGCCGTAGTCCTTGATCGCCTGTTCGCTCGCCAGGAGCACGGCGCCGGCGCCGTCGGACATCTGCGAGGAATTGCCGGCCGTGACCGAGCCGCCCATGCGGAACACCGGCCTGAGCTTGGCGAGGCCGTCGGCGCTGGTGTCCTTGCGCGGACCTTCGTCGGTATCGATCGTGCGCGTGTCGGCGACGATCCCGCGCGTGGCGAGGTTCGGGTAGTTGTCGGCCAGCGCGTACGGTGAAATTTCGCTCTTGAATTCACCGGCGGCGATCGCCGCGAGCGCCTTCTGGTGCGATGCGAGCGCGAACGCATCCTGGTCGTCGCGGCTGACCTTCCACTGTTCGGCCACCTTTTCCGCGGTGATGCCCATGCCGTAGGCGATCGCGACGTTCTCGTCGGCGAACACGGCCGGGTTCATCGCGATCTTGTGGCCCATCATCGGCACCATCGACATCGATTCGGTGCCGCCGGCCAGCATGAGATCGGCTTCGCCCGTGCGGATGCGGTCGGCGGCCATCGCGATGGCCTGCACGCCCGAGGAGCAGAAGCGGTTGATCGTGACCGCCGCGACGCTGTGCGGCAGTCCGGCGAGCAGCGTGCCGATGCGCGCGACGTTCATGCCTTGCTCGGCTTCCGGCATCGCGCAGCCGATGATGGCGTCGTCGATGCGGTTCACGTCGATGCCGGGCGCCTGGGCGATCACGTTGCGGAGCACGTGCGCGAGCAGGTCGTCCGGGCGCGTGTTGCGGAACGCGCCGCGCGGCGCCTTGCCCACGGCCGTACGCGTCGCGGCGACGATATAGACATCCTGGATTTGCTTGGTCATTGCTGTGTCCTCGTCGCTCAGTTGCGCAGCGGCTTGCCGGTGGTCAGGGTGTGGACGATGCGTTCCTGGGTCTTGGGCATCTGCGCCAGCTCGACGAAGTGCTTGCGTTCCAGGTCCAGCAGCCATTGCTCGTCGACGAGCGAGCCGCGCTCGATGACGCCGCCGCACAGCGTGTCGGCGATGCGCGCGCCGATTTCGTAGTCGTGCGCCGAGATGAAGCGGCCTTCGAGCATGTTGACCAGCATCATCTTGAGGCTGGCGGTGCCGACGTCGCCGCAGACCGGAATCTGGCGCGCCGGCAGCGCCGGGCGATAGCCCGCGTCGGCGAGGGCGGCGGCTTCGCGCTGGGCGACCCAGAGCACCTCGTGCGTGTTGAACACGATGGTGTCGTCGGCGCGCAGCAGGCCCATTTCCTTGGCTTCGAGCGCGCTCGCCGAGACCTTGGCCATGGCGACGGTTTCGAAGAAGGTCTTGACCGCATTGAACGGATCGGCCGGACTGGCCTTGGCGCAACGCAGCGCGATTTCCTTGAGGCCGCCGCCGGCCGGCAGCAGGCCGACGCCGGCTTCGACGAGGCCGATATAGCTTTCGAGCGCCGCGACCGTCTTCGTACAGTGCATCTGGAATTCACACCCGCCGCCGAAGGCCATGCCGCGGATCGCGGCCACGGTCGGCACCAGCGAGGTCTTCAGGCGCATGCTCGTGGCCTGGAAGTTCGCGATCATGGCATCGAACGCCGCGAGCTTGCCTTCCTTGAGCAGGCCCATCGCGCCCTTGAGGTCGGCGCCGGCC
>CAMLSI010000481.1 GCA_946482585.1 uncultured Lysobacteraceae bacterium | reverse complement strand
GTCGTGCTCCCGTCGTCTGTGCGTCCGCAGCGTGCGGCTGTCCTGGGCTGACTAAGGCAACAGCCGTGCCAGCTTGTTATTCTTTGTTTTTGAATGATTTTTTGGCTTTTTCGTGATCGTACGCGTGTCCGCGGACAAGGCGACGGACAGACCGCCGGGCGGACGTGGCGGCGCGCGGACGGCCGTGCGTACGGCGTCCGCCTGGCAAATTTCGCGAAGGCTGCGACCATTGCGGGGCCAGTCGCATCTCTATCGACCGTGGACCGATCGAACTTCGCCATCGATGTGCCGGACAACGTGCTGCAACGCGCCCAGCGCGGCGAGCTGCGCGCGTTCGAACAGATCTACCGCCTGTTCGAGCGGCCCGTGTACACGCTCGCGCTGCGGCTGCTCAACGACGCCGACGCGGCGCGCGAGATCCTGCACGACGCGATGCTGAAACTGTTCCAGCGTCTGGATCAGTTTCGCGGCGACGCGCCGTTCTGGGGCTGGCTGCGCCAGATCGCGCTCAACGAGGCGTTGATGCGGCTGCGCAAGGATCGGCGCATCGAGTTCGATGCGAGCTATGACGAGATGGAAACCGATGCGCCGCCGCCGTGGGTCCACGCGGACGGCCTCGTGCTGGAGCAGGCGCTGGGACGGCTGCCGGCGCTGACGCGCAGCGTGCTCTGGCTCTATCACGTCGAAGGCTACTCACATCCGGAGATCGCGGACGCGCTCGGCAAGACCGTCAGCTTCTCCAAATCCCAGGTGTCGCGCGGCACGGCTCGTCTGCGCGGCTTCCTGGACGGCACCACGGAGTCGAAATCATGTCTCATCGCCCATCCGCAACCGACCTGAGCGCCGACGCGCTGACGCGCGTCCTGCGCGATCTGCCGCCTGCAACGCCGCCGGGCGACGGCTGGTCGACCCTCGCGGCGAGCCTGCGTGCGCAGGGCCTCGTTCGTGATGCAGGCGGCGACGCCGACACCGGTGACGACGCGCCGCACCTTGCGCGCAGTGCCGCGACTCACGACACCGGGCGATCGCACGAACGGCGTCAGCGCGGGCGCTCCGTGCGTCGCCCCTGGCTCGCGGCCGGCATCGCCGCCGCGCTGGCGCTGACGGCGATCGTGCTCGTGCCGACCGACCCGGTCGGCCGCACCGCGAACACGCCGGCATCGCGACCGGCCGAAGAGCCGACACCGACGCCGTCGGCGAGCGTGGCGGCCGCCGACGAACTCATCGCACTGCGCAGCGAATCCAGCCGCATCGAGGAATGGCTGCGCACGCTCAAGGCCGACGAAACGCCGCTCGACGGCCGCAGCCTCATGGCCGCGACCGAGATCGAGGACATGATCGGCCTGATCGATCTGCAACTGGCCGCCGGCAACGACGCGAGCAACGACACGCAAGCGCTCTGGCGCGAGCGCGTGGAACTGCTGCGCGATCTCGCCACGGTCCGCACGACCTACAGCCTGGCTGGCACCGGCATCGCCGCGAACGGAACCGCGGCGGCGCCCGACAACTGGACCCATTTGTGAGGCATCCCATGAAGTCCCTCGTTCCACTGGCTGCAATGACACTGATCAGCGTCGCACACGCCGCCGATCCCGCCGCGACGGCCGATGCGGCCAGCTCGGCCCGCCCGGCTGCGAGATCGCAGGCGGAGGCTCGCACCGCCGCTGCGGCGCATGCCGCCGCGCGAGCGGAAGCCGCCGCCGACGCGCAGGGCTACGCGACGCCGGCCGAAGAAGCGGCCGCGCGCGACGAACTCGACAAGCTGCGCACCGAGATGCGCGACCTCGGCCGGCGCATGGGCGAAATCTCGCTGCGCCTCGGCGAAGCCGGACCGCGCAAGTTCGCCTGGCGCTATCTCGGCGACAGCGACCGGGCCATGCTCGGTATCGTCATGCGGCCGACCGACAAGGGCGTGCAGATCGCCGCGGTGACGCCGGGCGGCCCGGCCGACAAGGCCGGCGTGCGCAACGAAGATCTGCTGCTCGCGATCGACGGCAAGAAAGTCGGCCGCGACGAACTCGGCAGCGCGCGCACGCTGCTGCAGGATCTGAAAGTCGACCAGCCGGTCCGGCTGTCGCTGTCGCGCGGCGGCAAAAACCTCGAGGTTACCGCGACTGCGGCACGACGCGAAGCGCTGAACTGGCCCAAGGTCATGGTCGGCATGGATCACGATGTCGACGTCGACGTGAACATCGATCCGGAGAAAATCCGGCGCGAGGTCGAGCGCAGCATGAAGGACGTGCGCGTGCACATCGATCGCCACAGGCGCGATGCCGGCAACCTGCAGCAGCTGCGCGATCTGCGCGTCAATCTGATGCCCTGGTGGGGCATCAATCTCGCGCCGCTGAATCCGGATCTCAGCAATTACTTCGGAACGGATCAGGGCGTGCTCGTGCTGTCGGCCGATCCGCGCGACATGCCCGAGCTCAAGGGCGGCGACATTCTGCAGAGCGTCGACGGGAGCAAAGTGGAATCGCCCTCCGACGTGATGCGCCGGCTGCGCGACGCCGATGCGGGCAGCGACATCAAGCTCGGCGTGCTGCGCCAGAAGAAGGCGCTGACCGTGAACACCAAGGTGCCGCAGTACAAGAACATGTTCCCGGTGCCGCCGACACCGCCCGCGCCGCCGGCACCGCCTGCCGCGCCCGCGCCGCCGGCGCCGCCGGAACCGGTGGCGGCCGCTCCGGTACCGCCCGAACCGGCCATACCGGCCGTGCCGCCGCCGCCCGCCGTGATGCATGCGGCGCGACCGCCGGCACCGCCGCCCGAGCCACCGCGGCCGCGCGACGACGACGCGATCTGATCGTCGCGGGGCTTGGCTGCGGCGAGCCGGAAGGCACGCCGCACCGGCGCCGCATCCGCGGCGCAAGCATTGGCGACGCCCGCCCCAGCAGTGTTTTCTTGTTCATTTGTTCAATATGCCGTTCGCATCACGGAGGGCGTGACGTCGCAGTTCGGCTTGCTCGCCGCGATTTACCGCAGCAACGCGGCATCGAGGCCGGCGCAGATGTCCACGGCGCGGCGGCGTCCGGTCGCGGACACGTCGCCGATCGCTTCGGCGAGCAGCCATGGCCGCCCCGCGTCGATGCCATGGCTGAAACGCACGACGGCCCCCTGCCAGGGATGGCCGGCTCGCGCACGCGCCGCGTCGCGCAGACGCTGATGCAGTCCACGCGGCGGCTCCGTCGTGCCGCAGGGTACGCAATGCAGCAGCTGCTCCCAGGCCAGATAGTCGCTGTCAGGCAGCAGATACAGCCGAGCCAGCTCGCGGCCGTCGTCGCGATAGAAACGCAACGCTTCGCAGATGCCGTCGGGCTCTATGCGGTGGATGCAATTCCAGCCGGCGATGGCGCCGAGGTCGGCCGCGCAGCCTGGCGCGGCGCGCCAGAGCCATAGCACCGGCCCGAGTGCGTGCCAGCGACGCGCGAGCAGTGCCAGCGGCGCGGTGGAAGGCAATGCGATCGCCTGCAACAGCGTCGCGGCAGAAGGATCGGGCGCGGCGGCATCGTCGCAGCGGTCAGCCGCGCGCGTCTCGCCGGCAGCACGCCGGAAAGGCAGCTTGTACATGCGAGCCTCGGTGGGGAGTCGGGCGCCGGACGAGCCTGGCGGAACCGATCGCGGAGCTGGCTGGCAGGTGGACCGGGATGGCGGTCGGTCCGAGGCTGGCTGCTCTGACGTGGACAGGGGCAGGCGGCGAACGCCGCGACACGCAGTTACTTGGTGAGAATCAGCTTGTCGTTGCGCGTGCGGCGCAGGCGGTATTCCTGCCCGAGGTGTTCGATCACGAGTTCGCGCGACTCGCGCAGCAGCAGACGCGAATCGACACGGCGCTGCGCCGGTGCCGGCGTCGCCGCAGGA
>CAMLSI010000480.1 GCA_946482585.1 uncultured Lysobacteraceae bacterium | reverse complement strand
GCCGAGGGCTCGGTGAACGGGAAATAGCTCGGCCGGAAACGCATCTCGAAATCGCGCTCGAAGAACGCGCGCACGAACTCGGCCAGCGTGCCCTTGAGGTCGGCGAAGCTCGAGGTTTCGTCCACGAGCAGCCCTTCGACCTGATGAAACATCGGCGTGTGGGTCTGATCCGAATCGCTGCGGTACACCTTGCCGGGCGCGATCACGCGGATCGGCGGCGTCTGCCCGTCCATCGCGCGGATCTGCACCGGCGACGTGTGGGTGCGCAGCAGACGCCCGTCCGGAAAATAGAACGTGTCGTGCATCGCGCGCGCCGGATGATGCGGCGGGAAGTTCAGCGCCTCGAAGTTGTGATAGTCGTCCTCGATCTCGGGACCTTCGGCGACCTGGTAACCCAGACGCTGGAAAATATCGGTGATGCGCGCGAGCGTGCGCGAAACCGGATGGACGGCGCCAAGATCGGCGACGCGGCCCGGCAAGGTCACATCGATGCGTTCACCCGCGAGGCGTTCGGCGAAGGCCGCCTCCTCGAGCACGCCGCGTCGCGCCGTGATCGCGCTCTGCAGGCTTTCCTTCGCACGATTCACACGCTCGCCCGCAGCCTTGCGTTCGTCCGGCGCCAGCTTGCCGAGCGCCTTGAGCTGCTCGGTCACGAGGCCGCTCTTGCCGAGCAGGCCCACGCGCAGGCTTTCGAGCTGATCGATGGAAGCGGCTTCGCCGATGCGCGCCAGCGATTCGTCGATCTGCGTCTGCAATACGTCCATGCAAACTCCAAAAAAATACGTGTTCCGTTCTTGCCTATGCGGCACGAAGCGCCGTCCCGCGGCATCCGTCGATCCGGATGCGCGCACGCCCGAGCACGGCAAAAAAATGGGGAGCGAAGGCCGCAAGCCCGCGCTCCCCACGTTGCAGCCGACGGCGCGAACGCCGTCGAAGGTATCTCGCTGCGACTACGCGGCCAGGGCGGTCTTCGCCTTCTCGGCCAGCGCACCGAACGCCGCGATGTCGTGCACCGCGATATCGGCCAGCACCTTGCGGTCGACGTTGATGTTGGCCTTCTTCAGGCCATTCATCAGGCGGCTGTAGGACAGACCGAACTGACGCGCACCGGCGTTGATGCGGACGATCCACAGCGCGCGGAACTGACGCTTGCGCTGCTTGCGGCCGATGTAGGCGTACTGGTGCGCCTTCGTGACCGCCTGCTTGGCGACGCGAAATACTTTGCGGCGGGCGTTGTAGTAGCCCTTCGCCTTCGCAATGATTTTCTTGTGGCGGCGACGCGCCGTTACACCTTTCTTAACTCGTGCCATTGTTCAATCCTCCACTCAGAGATACGGCAGCATGCGTGCGACGCGGCCTGCATCCTCGGCGCGAACATGGTTCGTGCCGCGCAGGTTGCGCTTACGCTTGGTCGATTTCTTGGTGAGGATGTGGCTCTTGAAGGCGTGGCCGCACTTGAATTTGCCGGACGCCGTCTTGCGGAACCGCTTGGCAGCGGCCCGATTGGTTTTCATCTTGGGCATGAAACTGCTCCGTCGAGGTTTTCGTTACTGACCCGAGCGGTGGCGAGATGCCACACTTTCCGTCCTGCTCGAATCGGCTGATAAGCCCACGCATGCGTAGGCGGGTTCCACGAGTGCCCGGTTTGAAGAGGCACAAGATCCCGACGCAATCCGCGCCGGGAAATTCCTGCATTGCGCTTGCGCGCTTACTGCTTTTTCTTCGGCGCGACCATCATGACCATGAGGCGGCCTTCCAGACGCGGCCACTGCTCGACCACCGCTTCTTCGGTGATCTCCGCAGCGATGCGCTTGACCATCGCGTCGCCGAGTTCCACGTGCGCCATTTCACGACCCTTGAAGCGGATGACGACCTTGACCTTGTCACCCTCGGCCAGGAAGCGCTTCATGTTGCGCATCTTGACCTCGTAGTCACCGTCGTCGGTGGTCGGACGGAACTTGAGTTCCTTGATCTCGACCTGTTTCTGCTTCTTCTTGGCCGCGTGGGCCTTCTTCTGCATCTCGAACTTGAACTTGCCGAAGTCCATGATGCGGCAGACGGGCGGGTCCGCATTGGGCTGGATCTCGACGAGATCCAGCTCCAGGTCCTGGGCCATGCGCAGCGCTTCATCGCGCGACAGAACCCCGACCTGTTCCCCGTCTGCGCCGATCACACGGACCCGCGGGACGCGGATCTCGTGATTGCGGCGGTTGGCTTTTTCAGCAGTGGCGGCGATACGCGCGTCCTCCTAACAATTAATTATTCTGAGCGATCAGCGACTTACGCGCCAATCTGCTCGCCCTTGAGGCGCTCGGCGAACTGAACCACGGTCATTGGACCCAGGTCTTCGCCCGAACGCATGCGCACAGAAACAGCCCCGTTCTCCTTTTCGCGATCGCCGATCACGAGGAGGTACGGAACCTTCTGCAACGTGTGCTCGCGGATTTTATAGCCGATCTTTTCGTTGCGCAAATCCGCCTCTACCCGGAAGCCTTGCGCGACAAGGGCTTGGACCGTCCCGGCGACGGCATCCGCCTGCCCGTCCGTGATGTTCATAACGACCGCCTGCACCGGAGCGAGCCAGGCCGGAAAGTTGCCGGCATGGTGCTCGATCAGCACGCCGATGAAGCGCTCGAGCGAACCGACGATCGCGCGATGAAGCATGACCGGCGTATGACGCGCCGAATCTTCGCCGACGTATTCGGCGCCGAGACGCCCCGGCATCGAGAAGTCGACCTGCATCGTACCGACCTGCCAGGCACGGCCGATCGAATCTTTCATGTGATATTCGATCTTCGGGCCGTAGAAAGCGCCCTCGCCCGGCAACTCCTGCCATTCCACGCCGCTCGCGCGCAGCGCCGTGCGCAGGGTCTCCTCGGCCTTGTCCCAGACCTCGTCCGAACCGATGCGCTTGTCCGGCCGCAACGCGATCTTCAGTGCGATATCGACGAAGCCGAAATCCGCATAGACCTTCATGGCCTGCCGGTGGAACGCCGTGACCTCGGCCTCGATCTGCGACTCCATGCAGAAGATATGACCGTCGTCCTGCGTGAAGCCGCGCACACGCATGATGCCGTGCAGCGCGCCCGATGGCTCGTTGCGATGACAGGCGCCGAACTCGCCATAGCGGATCGGCAGTTCCTTGTACGAATGCAGGCCATGGTTGTAGATCTGCACATGACCCGGGCAGTTCATCGGCTTCAGCGCGTAGTCGCGATTCTCCGAGCCCGTCGTGAACATGTTCTCGCGATAGTTCTCCCAGTGCCCCGTCTTCTGCCAGAGCGTCTGGTCGAGGATCTGCGGACAGCGCACCTCCTGATAACCGCTGTCGCGATACACCTTTCGCATGTACTGCTCGACGACCTGCCAGATCGCCCAGCCGTTCGGATGCCAGAACACGAGGCCGGGCGCCTCTTCCTGCAGATGGAACAGATCGAGTGCCTTGCCGATCTTGCGATGGTCGCGCTTCTCGGCCTCCTCGAGCTGCGTCAGGTACCCCTTGAGGTCCTTCTCGTTGAGCCAGGCCGTACCGTAGACACGCTGCAGCATTTCGTTCTTCGCGTCGCCACGCCAGTACGCACCGGCGACCTTCATGAGCTTGAACGCCTTGAGCTTGTTCGTGTTCGGCACGTGCGGACCGCGGCACAGATCGATGAACTCGCCCTGCGAATACAGCGACAGCTCCTCGTTGGCCGGAATCGAGGCGATGATCTCGGCCTTGTAGTGCTCGCCCTTGTTCCTGAAAAAGTCCACAGCCGCGTCGCGCGCCATGAGCGAACGCGCGACCGGCACGCCGTCAGCAGCGATTTTCTTCATCTCGGCCTCGATCTTGTCGAGGTCCTCGGGCGTGAACGGCGTCTTGC
>CAMLSI010000479.1 GCA_946482585.1 uncultured Lysobacteraceae bacterium | reverse complement strand
CGGCGCCGACCGGATCGCCGCTCAGCAGCAGCGCGTTCGCGCGGGCGCGCAGCAAGGTCACGTGTTCGGGCGATCGCGCGGGACGCTGCGCATCGACGCGCGCGATCGCGTCGTCGACGACGGCGAGCGCTTCCTCGCGCTCGCCCGTCGTGCTCAGCAGCGTCGACAGCGGCTGCGCGATTTCGATATAGAGGCCGAGCGGCACGTCGCGCGTTTTCAGGCTGAGATCGCGCGCCTCGCGCAACACGACCAGCGCCTTCTCGTCGTCGCCGCCGCGGTGATGCACCATGCCGAGCGACTGCAAGGTACGCAGTTTCGCGACCGTGTCGTCCGGCGCGAAACGCTCGCGCCACGCGCCGGCTTTTTCCGTGACCGCGAGCGCGCCGGCAATGTCGCCGGAGACGCCGAGCAGGCTCGCGTACTCGTCATAGTCTTCGGCCAGGCGCAGCGCCTGCGCGCGATCCTGCGGCTCGACACCGTCGGTGCCTTCTCGCATCAGCGCCACGCCCGTCGCGATGTCGCCGAGATCGCCGTAGAGATTGGCCAGCAGCCGCTGCATCGCCTTCACCAGCGTCGGATCGGTGCGCGCGGACAGCTGCGCCCGCGCCGCGTCGAGCAGCGCGCGCAGGCTGACTTCGCGGCTCATCGCGTTTTCCGGCGCCGCGGCGTCGAAGGCATCGGTGAGAAACCGCAATGTCTCGCGCGCTCGCGCGGCGTCGCGTTCCGACGCGGCAAGTGCCTGCTGCGCCGCCGCCTCGGCCGCGAGCGCACGGTTGCGCGCGAGATCGAGCCGCCAGACGAACACGCCGGCCGCGACGAGGGCGAGCACGCTGACGGCGACGCCGAAGCGATGCCGCTGCGCGAATTTGCGCAGGCGGTAGAGCCGCGTGATGCGCGCCGCGCGCACGGGCCGGCCGTCGAGGTAGCGCTGGATGTCGTCGCGCAGCGCGCCGGCGCTCGCATAGCGCCGCGCGGGATCGGCATCGCAGGCCTTCGCGACGATGCCGCCGAGCTCCGCATCGAGCGGCAGCGGCGCCAGTCCGTCGACGGCGGCGCCGCCGTCGGCACGCTGCGCGGTGATCAGTTCACGCAGCAGCACGCCGAGGCTGTAGATGTCGCTGGCCGTGGTGACCTGGCGCCCGTCGCGCTGCTCGGGGCTCGCATAGCCCGGCGTGAACACGCGCGTCGAATCGATCGCCTGCACGTCGACGTCGACGAGGCGCGCGACGCCGAAGTCGAGCAGCTTGACCTGCCCGCCGCGCGTGACGAGCACGTTGGCCGGCTTGAGGTCGCGATGCACGACGAGGTGCTGATGCGCATGCCCGACCGCGTCGAGCATCGCGTCGAACAGCGCGAGACGATCGCGCAGCCGCGGCGCGTGTTGCGCGGCGTGCTGCAGCAGCGGCAGACCCGCGACGTATTCCATCGCGAGCCAGGGCTGGCCGTCGGCGGTTTCGCCGCCGTCGAGCAGTCGCGCGATGTGCGGATGATCGAGCGCGGCAAGGATCTGCCGTTCCTGGCGCAGCCGCCGCAGACCGTCCGAGGTCGGAAAACCGCGCAGGATCTTGATCGCGACCTGCTGCGTGAAGCCGCCGTCGACACGCTCGGCGAGCAGTACCGTGCCCATGCCGCCCGCGCCGAGCTCGCGCCCGAGGCGATACGACCCGAGCCGGCCGTCGCGCGATACACCCGCGTTCGCGGCACTCGCATCGATCACGCGCGCGAGAGGATCGTCGTCGTCGGCATCGGCCGCGAGCAGGCGCGCGAGCAATGCGCGATCGTCGGGCGCGAGCGCCGACGCGGCGAGCGCCGCTGCCTGCTCGTCGGGCGGCAGCGTACGCAGCCGCTCGAATTCGGCATCGACGCGATCGAGCGCACTGGCGTCGGCGCCGTTCACCGGCAGCGCCGACCGTCGAACGAACGCGTCATGCGCCGGGGCATCGCAGACGGCCTAGGGCCAGCTCGGCGGCCGCTTCACGCGCTGCCAGCGCGCCAGCGCCTCGCGCGTGCGCTGGCGGCCGATCTCGATGACTTCGGACGCCCGCTGGAATTCGTAGAACGCACAGACGTTGCGCGGAATCGAAATGACGAGATCCGGCGGCTGCGCCGCAAGCTTGTAGCGCGTCAGGGTTTCCTGCACGACATCGAGCGACCGTGCGAACAGGTCGAGCACGCCGGGTTCCTGGATCGTCACGCGCTTGCTGCGGTTTTCGAGGAAACGTTCCCAGAGCGCCCCGATGCGGCCGAGACCGGTCTGGATGTTCGCCTCGTCGGGCTGGTGGATCTCGGGACGCGTGATCGGCGTTTCGCGTTCGGCCACCCCTTCGGCCTCGGCGTTCACGTCGACCGCGATCGTCGCGTCGGTCAGGTCGCGCAGGGTCGGCGTCACCGGCACCGGATTGAGCAGGCCGCCGTCGACGAGGCGGCGGCCCTGATAGCGGTGCGGCCGGAATACGGTCGGGATCGAGATCGATGCGCGGATCGCGTCGAACAGCGAACCGCGCGAGAACCACACCTCGCGCTGCGCGTCGATGTCTACTGCGACGGCCGTGTAGCTGATCGGCAGATCTTCGATGTTGGTCTCGCCGACGAGATCGCGCAGCGCGCCGATCACGCGCTGTCCCTTGATCAGGCCGCCGCCACGCCAGCTCCAGTCGACGAGGCGCAACACGTCGAAGGTCTTCAGGCCGCAGGCCCACTCGCGGTATTCGGTGAGCTTGCCGGCCGCGTAGACGCCGCCGACCAGCGCGCCCATCGAACTGCCGGCGACCGAGCGGATCTCGTAGCCCTGCGCGCGCAGTTCCTCGATCACGCCGACGTGCGCGTAGCCGCGCGCGCCGCCCGAACCGAGCACCAGCGAAATCGCGCCGCGGCGCGGCGGATCGGACATTTCAGCCGGCAGGTTCATACGCGCTCCGGATACGACGCTACTGGTACGCGCCGATCGATAGTTGCAACAGGATTTTCATTTCCTCGCGCAGACTCAGCGGCGCGATGACTTCGGCGTCCGGCCCGTACTTGAGCACATCCATCAGCAATTCCTTCGAATTGCTGTACGGCACTTTCAGCTCATAGCGGCCGTCGCTCAGAAAGTGGCCCTGCTGCTGCGAATGCCAGTGCTCGTCGGCGACCCAGCGCGCCGCATGCGGCGAAAAGCGCAAAGTGGCCCAGGCTTTCGGCGGTCCCGAGAAAATGCCGTAGCTCGCCGCGAGATGCGCGTTGAGTTCGGTGTCGTCGCGATCGACCGCCGGCCCGTCCAGCATCTGCGGCGACGCGATGCGGTCCACCGCAAAGCTGCGCAGTCCCTCGCGCTCGTGATCCCAGGCATCGAGGTACCAGTTGTCGCGGTAGTGCGCGAGGCGCTGCGGCGACACCAGCCGTTCCGTGGTCGATCCGGTCGAGCGTGCGCGATAGCTGAACTTGAGCTGCCGCCGCGCCATCACCGCACCGGCGACGACGCGGAAGCTGATCTGGTCGAGCTTGCGCATGCCGCTGGCGATCACGCGGATGCGTTCCATCGGCAGCCGCGTGCCGCTGGCATGGTCCGACAGCAGCGTCTCGATGCGCTTCTCGAACGGCGCGAGCACGTCGGCGAGGATGCTGGGGCCGCTGCGCGCGACGAGCTCGTTCAGCGCCAGCAGCGCGGAGAGTTCGTCACTGGTCAGCCACAGGCCCGGCAGCTCGAAGCGCTCGGCTTCGGCCGCGTCGTAACGGAAGGCGGCCTGCTCCCCTTCGCCGCTCTCGATCGGTGCGCCGAGCGCATCGCGCAGGAACGCGATGTCGCGGTACAGCGTGGCGCGGGAACAGCCGAGTTCGTCCTTGAGGCGCTGCAGACTGACCGGATAGCGGGACGTCTTCAGCAGGC
>CAMLSI010000478.1 GCA_946482585.1 uncultured Lysobacteraceae bacterium | reverse complement strand
GGCCGTCGCCGAGGTCGGTCTGCACCGCCTCGACCAGGGCCGCTGGGGCAAGAACCTCTGCGAAGTGCTCAAGTCGCCGCGTCAATTCGCATTGTCCATTACCAGCAAAAATTACGAAATAGACAATCTGGAAGCGTGGACAAAAGCATGGCTCGTCGCGAGCAGCGCGCGCAACGTGTGGCTGCTGCCGGAGAACCTGCGCATGCGCGTCGTGCCGGGCGCGAGCCACTTCGTCGCCAACTACGCCGAACCGCAGAGCTGGGCGCTGGGACGTCCGGTCGCCGTCATCGGTCCGCACCGCTTCTACTCGCTGAACTGACCGCTTCCGCCGCGTTGTCGCATCTCGACAACGCGGCGATATCGAGCCTAAGCTCGCGCCTGCCATTCCTATCGACAGGCAGCGCATGAAACGCGTCACGGGCATCGGCGGCATCTTCATCAAGGCGCGCGATCCGGCCGCGCTGCGCGAGTGGTATCGCAGGCATCTCGGTCTCGACGTCACCGAATGGGGCGGCGTCGTTTTCCGCTGGAACGACGACAATCCGGCCGCCGTCGGCACCACGGTCTGGAGCCTGTTCGACGCCGAGTCCACATATTTCGCGCCGAGCGCTGCGCCGTTCATGGTCAACTATCGCGTCGACGACCTGCATGCGCTGCTCGCCGCGCTGCGTGAAGAAGGCTGCAGCGTGGTCGACGAGCCCCAGGAATCCGAGTACGGAAAGTTCGGCTGGGTCGTGGATCCCGAAGGCAACAAGGTCGAGCTCTGGCAACCGCCCGAAGGGCGATAGCGCCCAGTCCCCGCTCGCGCTCCGGGCGTCGTTTGCTACCATCGGGCTTTCGAGTACGCCCGTGACCGCAAGCCCGGTCTTGCGCCGCAGCGGCTGCGTCCTCGAATCGACCGACGCGTATTTCCGAGGCAGGCAGGGGACCGATGGAATCGCTATACCGGCGCGTGCGCGAGCTCGATCCCAAGGCCGCCGCCGATGCGCTGCACGACGAAGACGACAGCGCGGTGGCTGCCGTACTCGCACAGTTGAATCCGGGCCAGGCCGTCGAGATCCTCGAGGAATTTCCGCCGACACGGCGCGAACGCATCGCGGCGGCGAACAGCGCCGGCGAACAGTGGCTCGAAGACGTCGCCTGGCCCGAATCCAGCGTAGGCCGGCTCATGGAAAAGCCGACCGCCGTGTTCGCGCCCGGCACGCGCATCCACGAAGCCGTCGACGAGCTGCGCGAAGCGGTCAAGCAGACGCTCATCACCTATCTCTACGTGCTGGACCGCGAAGACCGCCTCGTCGGCGTCGTCGCGTTCCGCGAATTGCTGTTCGCCAACCCGAACGACACGCTCGCCGACGTGATGATCACTTCGCCGTTCTCGTTGCGCGGCGACATGGACCTCATCGACGCGATGCATGCGGTCGTCACGCGGCACTACCCGGTCTATCCGGTCTGCGACACCGAAGGCCATCTGATCGGCGTCGTGCGCGGCTCGGTACTGTTCGAGCAGCAGGCATTCGAGATCAGCGCGCAGGCCGGCGCGATGGTCGGCGTCGAGAAAGAAGAGCGTGCGGCGACGCCGTGGCTGCGCTCGCTGAAATTCCGTCATCCGTGGCTGCAGCTCAACCTGTTCACGGCCTTCATCGCGGCCGCGACGGTCGGCCTGTTCCAGGACACGGTGAATCGCATCGTGCTGCTCGCGATCTTCATTCCGGTGCTGTCGGGTCAATGCAGCAACACCGGCTGCCAGTCCCTGGCCGTGACCTTGCGCGGCATGACGCTCGGCGAAGTGCGCAGCGCCCAGGCCACGGCGCTGATGGCGAAGGAAGCGCTGCTCGGTTTTGCGAACGGCGCCCTCACCGGCGTCGTCGCGGCGATCGCGATGTTCGTGATGGCGAGTCTGCAGAATCATCCGCAGCCGTTCACGCTCGCCCTCATCACGTTCGCGGCGATGACGACGAGCTGCGCAGTCTCCGGCATGGCCGGCGCGGCCGTGCCATTGGTGCTCAAGCGCCTCGGCGCCGATCCGGCCACCGCATCGAGCATTTTCCTGACGACCGCGACGGATGTCGTCAGCATGGGCCTGTTTCTCGGCCTCGCTGCCGCGTTCGTCGTCTGAGCGCGACTAGCGCAGGCCGAACCAGCGCTTGGGCAACAGCAGCTTGAGCGCGCGTTCGGCGCTCTTGCGACGCAGCCCGGGTTCGCGCAGGCCGCGCCAGATCGGCCCCAGCCACTCGCGTCGCGGACGATCGAGAATGGCGCTGCGCGCGTCGGCTTCGATGCGATAGATGCGCACGATACGTTCGGCGAGCACGCGGCGTTCCGGCGTGAGTTCGGGCAGTCGCGCGATCGATGCTTCGATGTCGTCGGCGACGTCGCGATACATGCGCACCGTGCGTTCGTAGCGACGGCGGAAACGCGCCGGCGTATCGTCGTGGCGCGCGAAGATCCAGTTGCCGAGGCTCTCGGGATTCTGCCGGTAGTCGATCAGTGCTTCGCCGAGACAGAGACCGCGTCCGAGCAGCGCGGCGCGCAGGGTCAGGATATTGTCCTCGGCGCTCGCACGCAGCGGACCGAAACGCTCGAACACCTCGCGGCGGATCGCGAGGCTCGCACCGAGCAGCGTGGCGAGCTTGCCGGCGCGCACGAAATAGTCGAGGCCGAACTCCGCAGGCATGTGCCTCACGCCTTGCCGCAGCGGCGAGCCGGCCATGTCAATTTCGTCGACGACGGAGCCCAGGGCATAGACGTCGGCACCGGCGTCGAACGCCGCACGCGTTGCGGCGACGCGTTGCGGCCGCGACAGATCGTCGCCGGCCATGATCACGAAAATCCGGCCGCTCGCGAGCGCGAACAATTCGCTCAAATGCGCTGCGACACCGCGATTCCGCGCGCACTGGCGTACGACGACGCGATGCGGTCCGGCATAGCCGGCGACGTGACGCTGCGCGAGCGCGAAGGTATCGTCGGGCGAGCAATCGTCGGACACGATGATTTCACAGGGCTCGGTCTGCGCGAGCGCGGCGTCGATCGCCGAGACGATGGTGTCCGCGGCGCGGTAGGCGATCAGCAGCACGCTGACGGCGAAATCGGGACTGGTGCTCATGACTGACCGGGGGCGCAAACTCGCGAGTCTATACGGCTGGCCCTGGTCACACGAGCACGCTTGCGCCGCGCGCCGGAGCGACTCCAGACTGCCGCGCATGAACGCGACACCCCTTTCCCTCGTCGACAGCCATTGCCATCTCGACGCGCCCGAGTTCGACCGGGACCGCGACGCCGTCATCGCCCGCGCACGCGCGGCCGGTGTCGCCGAACAAGTGATTCCCGCGGTACACGCCGAGGCCTGGGCCTCCCTTGCTGAACTCTGTGCGCGCGAAACGGGACTGCACGCGGCCTACGGCCTGCACCCGCTCTACCTCGGACAGCATCATGACGCGCACCTCGCGCTGCTGCGCACCCGCCTGGTGCGCGGTGATGCGGTCGCGGTCGGCGAGTGCGGCCTCGACTACTTCGTCCCGGAGCTGCCCGCCGATGCACAGCGGCATTTCTTTCGCGGCCAGCTGGCGCTGGCCCGGGAGTTCGGCCTGCCCGTGATCGTGCACGCACGCCGCGCCGTCGAGGAAACGATCCATACCCTGCGCGACTATCCTGGCCTGCGCGGTGTTGTGCACAGCTATTCAGGCAGCGAGGAACAGGCCACACAACTGTGGAAGGCCGGATTCCTTCTCGGCATCGGCGGACCGGTCAGTTACTCCCGCGCCCATCGCCTGCGCCGCATCGTGGCGACGATGCCGCTGGAGTTCCTGCTGCTGGAAAGCGACGCGCCAGACCAGCCGCTCGCGGCGCGGCGCGGCGAGCGCAACGAACCGG
>CAMLSI010000477.1 GCA_946482585.1 uncultured Lysobacteraceae bacterium | reverse complement strand
AGCGCAGCGAAGCCCGTCATCGCGACGTGGTCGACGCCTCGGCGTCGGGCTTCGCTGCGCTCGACCAACCTATGTCGAAGCCTCAGTTCTGCAGGTACACGACGATGCGCTTGCCCTGCGTATCGACGAGCGCGAAGTCGAGTTTGTTGTCGCCGTTATAGTCGCCGCGCGCGAGGCCGGCGGCGTTGAAGCCGCCGTCGATGAGTTGCGGCGGGTCGAATGTGAAGTCGCCTCGGCCGCGCAGGATCGCGGCCGAGGCGGTGCGGTTGGATTGCAGCGCGACGAGCGCGTCGAGCTTGCCGTCGCCGTCGAAGTCGCCGAGGCGCACGCCGCTCGCGGCGTAGGGCAGCGCGATCACGGCACCCTGCTGCGAAAACGAAAAATCGCCGCCGCCGCGTTCGAAGCGCAGGTAGTGCATGGTGCGGCCATCGAGCAGCAATGCGATATCCGTCTTGGCGTCGCCGTTGATGTCGCCGGGCGAAGCATCGGCGATCGCGTCGCTGCCGAGCGTGGCGAGCTGCGAATAGATGAAAGCGGACGCCGCCGTGTCGTAGCGAGCGATGCCCATCCTCGCGATCGCGAAGCCGGCGAACAGCTCCGGACGTCCGTCGGCATTGGCATCGATTCCGAACAGCTTGCGCGGCCACTCCGAAAGCGCGATGCCGCCGCGCGAAGTGTCGAACGTGCCGTTGCCGATGCCGTAGGCGGCGATCGCGTGCGCGGCCGGCATGCCTGTGTTGACCTCGTCGTTGTCGACCGCGGCGATGTCGGCCCTGCCGTCGCCGTTGAAATCGCCGACGACGAGACTCTCGACGAGTTCCCGCGTGCCGCCGACCCCGGTACCGATGAACACGCCGGGACTGAACCCGCCCGCCGTCTGCAACAGCACGCGCAGGCCGTCGGTGATCGCGTAGACGATGTCGCCGCGTCCGTCGGCATTGAAATCGCCGAGTGCGACCGCGTACGGAAACGTCGCGTCGTTCGCGACGATGTTGACGGCGAAACTGCCGTCGCTGCGGCGCGCGAGTACGCAGACGCCGCCGGTATCGGTCATTGCGACCAGATCGGCGAGGCCGTCGCTCGTCAGATCCGCGCCGCCGACGAGACGTACGGGGTACTGGCGTTGGCCCAGCGGATAGTCGCGGCGGGTGAAGGTCGGCGCGGCGAGCGCCGCGGGTGCGGCCAGAGTGAGTGTAATAAGGTACAAAGTTAAAAATTTTATGATCTTCATGGCGTTGCGTCGAATCCGTTGGCGAAGAGACGGTCCCAGCCGTTCCGGTACTGGTAGATGCGCAGCTCCATCGTGTCTTCGGCGCCGTGCATCGCGACAGCGAAGTCGCGATAGCCGTCCTGATTGAAGTCGGCGCAGGCGACGCCGTAAGTGGCTTCGTGAACGACGGGCGGCGTCGCGTCGAAGCGATAGTTGCCGCGCCCGAGCTGGAGCCGGCGTCCGTCGAGCAGCAGATCCGGCACGCCGTCGGCGTTGAAATCGGCGATGCAACTCGTCATCGCGTAGTCGAACGACCCGGTCTTGCCCGGTACGAGCCCTTCGCCGGCGCGGTTCTCGAGCATCGCGGTCGCGAACAGGGGGGAGCCCGCGGTGCGATAGTTCACGATCGCATCGGATCGGCCGTCGCCGTCGAGGTCGCCGGCGGCGATCGAGGTGATGGCGACTGCGTCCGGAATCGTCAGCGTGTACGCGAGCACGAGGCGACGCGTCGCGGGATCGTAGGTGGTCACGCCGAGGCGGTTGGTCCGGTCGGCGATCAGCAGATCGGTCAGATGAGCCGCGTCGCCGGTGAAGTCGGCCGCCGCCATCGCGTAGGGATTCGGGACGGTCGGCAGCGCGCGCTCGATCGTAGGGAGGCCGACCTGTCCCCAGGCGATGACACCGCTGCTGCGGCCGTCCTGGCTGTTTTCGTCGCGCAGGTCGACGATGGCGACGTCGGTGCGCTGGTCGCCGTTGAAATCGCCGGCGATGAAATTGCCAATGATGCCGACCACGCCGCCATACGGCGGCAGTTCGATGCGTTCCGGCGTGGCCGCGTAGTTCGCGAGTCCGCCGACCCACTGCACGCGGCGTACGCCGTGCGCGCTGTGTGCATAGACGATGTCGTTGACGCGACCTGCGGCGTTGTGCGGAGCGCCGGCACTCAGCGCGAAATGATCGAGCACGGGCGAGCTGAAGCCATGGAAAGCCGACAGCGGTTTGGGCAGGAAGCCGCCGCGGCTGGGCATCTGGCCGACGAACAGCATCAGTGGCGCCTCGCGGAACGAGACGACCACGTCGGCGTAGCCGTCGAAGGTGAAGTCATTCGTGATGACGTTGATCGCGCCGGCGTCGAGCGCGCGCGGCGTCGGCAGGTGATAGGTGTAGGCGAGTGTGAACGGCGGCTCGGCCGCAAGGCACGTGGTGGATGCGAGGCTCGGCAAGAGCAGAAACGGCGCAAGGCGCCGTCGAAGGGCAGGAGACATGGCGGTCGGGAATCAGGCTGCGGCGTGCAGCGGCGCTGACGCTCGCCGAAGTCGGGCAGCCAAGTCCTGACCGAAAGTCGACGAAAATATCCCTCGAAGGAACAGCGGGTTGCATGCCGGAAGGGCGCCGGCAACGCGTGCGGACGGAACCCCGCAGGTGTCGGTCGATCCCTTACGGCCGTCCCGTCCTGTCAGAGGCGGCGTTCAGCGTCGCGGTCATCAGACGCTGTGCTGCGTGCGGCGGGCGCGCGATCGTCAGCGTGCCGTCGCCCGTCATCGCGAGACCGAGCGGGGAAATGCCGTCCATCGGTTCGACGAGCACCGGCGCGGAGCCGGCCGCGGCGATGCGGTAGAGGCCGAAGTCTTTTCCGGCCGGTTCGCGCAGCGCATAGACGCCGTCCGGACCGAGTGTCCACGCGTACGCGGTCCAGTAGCCCATGTCGTCGAGCCAGGGTTCGATGCGACCGTCGTCGGGATCGCGGCGCAGCAGCGCCTGTCGCGCGACGTCGACGTAGAAGATCCCGCCTTTCCTGTCTGCGGCGATGGGGCCGCGCGCGAGACCGTCGGCGAGCCGCTGTTCCGCGCCGGTCTCGCGCGAACGCCGCCAGAGCGAGCGGACGCCGCCGGCGTCGCGCGCGACGTAGTAGATCCAGCGGTCGTCGGGCGACACGAGCACCTCGTCGATGTCGACGTCGGTGGCGCCGACGCGGCGCCATGCCGGTGACGCCAGCGGCGTTTCGTAGAGCGCGCTGCGGCCGTTCGCCGCGCGCATGACCGCGAGGACGCGCTGGGCGTCGGCGGTCGGCGTCGGTGTCGCGTGCGGCAGATGGCCGGGCAGATCAGGCAGTCGCACGAGCGTGCCGCCGCCGTCGACGTAGACCGCGATCGGGCCGTCGCGATCGGAAAGAAACGCGAGATGACGGCCGTCGGCCGACGCGCGCGGATACCACTCGGCGCCGATCGCGGTCGCGAACGGCTGCGGCGGTTCGGCCTCGGCGCGGCCGTCGAGCGCCGGCCGCATCAGGGCGAGGCGGCGCTGACTCTGCGTGAACAGCAAGGTCGCATCGCGCGCGATCGCGGGACAGGTCGCGCCGCGCAGACCGAGATAGTCGCGCTCGCCGTTCGCCGCATCGACGCGCCAGAGCCCGGCGGCCTCGCCGTCGTGCACGCCGATCACGAGGCCGCGTCCGTCGGGCAGCCAGGCGAAACCGTCGAGACCCAGACCGTCGTCGACGAGTTCGCGAATCGTGCCTCGGGCAGGGTCGAAGACGAGCAGTGCACTGTGCGGCTGCGCGCCGCGGCGGATCGCGAGCAGGCGTCCGTCCGGCGACCAGCGCGCCTGCACGTCGCTCGCGGCCGGATCGCGCGGATAGTCCCAAGGCTGCGTCGCGCCGTC
>CAMLSI010000476.1 GCA_946482585.1 uncultured Lysobacteraceae bacterium | reverse complement strand
TTCACGCCACCCGTACCGCCGATGCCAGCGGCTTCCTGCAGGTCGAGGAAGTCGACCTCGAATTCTCCAACGGCCAGCGCCGGACCTACGAGCGTCTCAAGGGCTCCGGCCTCGGTGCCGTGATCATCGTGCCGATGCGCGACGACGACACCGTGCTGCTCGTGCGCGAATACGGCGTCGGTGTCGACCGCTACGAACTCGGCCTGCCGAAGGGAAGGCTCGATCGCGACGAGACCGTCGAGCAGGGCGCCAATCGCGAGCTCAAGGAAGAGATCGGTTTCGGTGCGCGACACCTGCGCATATTGACGACGCTGTCGCTGTCGCCGGCCTACATGACCAGCATGACGCACGTCGTGCTCGCGCAGGAGCTGTATCCCGAGCGCCTCGAAGGCGATGAACCCGAGGAGCTCGAAGTGGTTCCCTGGAAGCTCTCCGAACTGCATACCCTGCTCGGTCACGAGGAGGTCAGCGAGGGACGCTCCATCGCCGCGCTGTTCATCGCGCGCGAGTACCTCGCCGGCCGCTTCAGGCCCGGCGCATGAATCCGCTGGAACTCGAACGCCTCTGCCTCGACGTCTGTTCGCTCGCGCGCGAGGCCGGCGACGCCATCCTCGAGGTTTATCAGAGCGAATTCGCGGTCGAACACAAGGAAGACCGCTCGCCGCTCACGGCGGCGGACATCGCCTCGCATCGCGCCATCGTTTCCGGTCTGGGCAAGCTCACGCCCGCGCTGCCCGTGCTGTCGGAGGAATCGGCCGAGATCCCGTATCTCGAACGCGCGCACTGGACGCGCTACTGGCTCGTCGATCCCCTCGACGGCACGCGCGAGTTCGTCAAGCGCAACGGCGAATTCACCGTCAACATCGCGCTGATCGAACAGCAGCGACCCGTGCTCGGCGTCGTGCAGGCGCCGGTTACCGGCGAACTCTGGTTCGCCTGGGCCGGCGGCGGCGCATTCGGCCAGGCTTCGCCGCAGACACAGGCGCGGCGTTTGCGCACGCGGCCGCGCGCGACGCCGTTGATCGTTCCTGGCAGCCGCTCGCACGGCAGCGAGCGCGAAGCAGAACTGCTGTCGCGCGCCGGCCCCTACGAGAAATTCCCGCTCGGCTCCTCGCTGAAGTTCTGTCGCATCGCCGAAGGCGCGGGCGACCTCTACCTGCGCCTGGGGCCCACCTCGGAGTGGGATACGGCCGCGGCCCAATGCGTGCTCGAACAGGCCGGCGGCGGCGTCGTCGATTTCGACGGACTGCCGTTGCGCTGCAACGCGCGCGAGTCGCTGCTGAACGGCGACTTCATCGCGTTCGGCGATCCGGCTACGGACTGGGCGCGGCTGTTTTCGTGAATCGATAGCAGGAAACACCGCATGAGTTCGATAGACGATCTGCTCGCGATCATGGCCGCGCTGCGCAATCCGCACGGCGGCTGTCCCTGGGACCTCGAGCAGACGTTCGCGACGATCGCGCCGTACACGATCGAGGAATCCTACGAGGTTGCCGACGCGATCGATCGCGGCGACATGCCGGCGCTCTGCGACGAACTCGGCGACCTGCTGTTCCAGGTCGTATTCCATGCGCAGATGGCGAGCGAAGCGGGGCAATTCGGTTTTGCCGACGTGGTAGCGGCGATCTGTACCAAGATGCGCCGGCGCCATCCGCACGTGTTCGGCGAGACCGCGATCGCGGACGCCGAAGCGCAGAGCGTGGCCTGGGAAGAACACAAGCGCGCCGAACGCGCCGCCCGCGGCGAGGAGGACTGCAGTGCGCTCGCGGGCATCTCGCGCGGCATGCCCGAATGGCAGCGCGCGCTGAAATTGCAGAAGCGCGCCGCGACGGTCGGTTTCGACTGGCCCGACGTCGCGCCGGTCATCGACAAGCTGCACGAGGAAATCGAGGAAGTCCGCGACGAATTCGCCGCGGGTTCCGATCCGGCGCGGCTCACCGACGAAATCGGCGACCTGCTGTTCGTCTGCGTGAACGTCGCGCGGCATGCGCGTGTCGACGTCTCCACCGCGTTGCGGCACGCGAACGCGAAATTCGAGCGGCGCTTCCGGCGCATGGAGCAGCTCGCAGGCGAGCCCGGCCTGGCCGCGCTCGACCTCGCCGGACAGGACGCGCTGTGGGACGAAGCCAAGCGCGAGGAGCGCCGCTAGCGCAATCCGGGAAACGGGCGACAAAAAAGGCGGGCGCCGAGGGCGCCCGCCAGATCGGGAGGTCGATGGGGGCGACTTCCCTACGGGGTGGATGCGGTAGGAGATCCGCTTCCGGTTTCTAAGATGCGCGCCGGCCTCCGGGGGTTGCAGTGCCGATTGATGCGAATGTGCGCATTTGGCGTGTCATTGCTGCGGCAGGCGCTTCAGGCTCTCATCGAGGCTCTGGCGCAGGGTCGCGATGGACTTGTCGACGTCGCCCGGCTTGAGCTCGTTGCGCGCGATGCGCTGATAGGCGAACTGACGTACGACCGGGTTCTCGGTGCGACCGAGCACATCGCGATACAGCGCCGGGATTTCCTGCGCGCGTCCGTCGATGAGGTAGAGCCGCTCGAGTTCGTGCAGGTTGCGCACGGTCTGGAACACGGGGTTGTTTCTCAGGGCCGCGAGGCGTTCGCCGCGGCCCCGGTGCCAGCCCTTCGACACCGGCGTGTCGGGCGCTGTCGTTGCGGCCGGCGTCGCCGCCTGTGCATTGGACTGATGGGCGACAACGGCTGCAACGGCGAGAACGGTGCTGCCGGCGAGCGCGAGGATCAGGCGTGACATGGGGTGTCTCCGAAGTGGGTGTGCGCTCGAAGAACGCCCCAGGTCGCGCGACGTTGACGTTTGAACGCGTCGCGGCTGACGCAGTATCGTTGCGTTCAGCGCGCGGTCGGTCCCGGCAAGGAGTGATGCGGCATGTCCCAGTCGTTCGGCAGCTTTCGCGAGTTCTATCCCTACTATCTTGCCGAGCACAGCAATATCGTCTGCCGACGCCTGCACTACGTCGGCAGCACGCTCGCGCTGGCGTGCCTCGTCACCGCCTTCGTGCGTGGCAACGCCTGGTGGGGACTCGGGGCTCTGTTCTGCGGTTACGGCTTCGCCTGGATCGGCCACTTCTTCTTCGAGAAGAATCGTCCCGCGACGTTCTCGCATCCGCTCTACAGCTTCGCGGGCGACTGGGTGATGCTGCGCGACATGTTGATCGGGCGGATCCGCTTCTGAGCCGGTCGCTCAATCGAGAAAAATGAAGAACGACGCGGCCACGATCAGGCCGAAGCCGACCAGATGATTCCATTTCACCGGTGCGTCGAGATACAGCACCGAGAACGCGACGAACACGAGCAAGGTGATGATTTCCTGCACGGTCTTGAGCTGGGCCGGGTTGAACACCGTGATGCCGTAGCGATTCGCCGGCACCTGCAGGCAATACTCGAAGAACGCGATGCCCCAGCTCACGATCACGACGATCCAGAGCGGCCGGTCGGTGTATTTGAGATGGCCGTACCAGGCGAACGTCATGAACACGTTCGAGGCCAGCAGCAGGAGTATCGGGGTCAGGTAGGCGCTCATGTGCCGATGCTAGCGACTGCGCCGGATCCTGTCCCGCGGTCGCGCGGCTATTCCTGTTCGATGAAGCGCGATTCGTACAGCACGGCGCTGACGCGTTCCTCCTGGCCCGGCAGGAACTCCAGGCCGAGATCGTCGTGGCCGACGCGAACGATGCGGACGCGCAGGCCGATCACCGTTTCCTGGTCGAAGATCAGGAACAACTGGCATTCGGTCGCGATCGGCAGGTTCCAGTTGCGCGGCAGCGCGACGCGCGCGCCGCCCTGGGACAGATCCTTCACTTCGCTGAGATAGCCCTGGTCGTCGAGCACGAGCATCGCGGCGGAGAACACCGAC
>CAMLSI010000475.1 GCA_946482585.1 uncultured Lysobacteraceae bacterium | reverse complement strand
TCCCCGCGAGACGCCGCGCTGGCAGCGAATCCGGCCGCGCTGGTCGATCGGTACAACCTGCTGCTGTTGTCGGGGCAGATGTCGCCGTGGATGCGTGCGCATCTGATTGCCTATCTGGAAGGCATCACCAGCGACACGCCCAATCACCTGCGCCAGCGCGTCCACGAGGCGCTGTATCTCATCGTCAACTCGCCCGAATACGCGGTGCAGAAATAGGAGCCGGCCATGCAACGACGTGACTTCCTGCACCGCAGCCTGAAAGCCGCACTCGGCGGCGTGGCGGCAACCTCGATGCTCGGCAACCTGCGCCTGGTCGAAGCGGCCACGCGCGCCGGCGCGACGCGCGGCGACGGCGACTACCGCGCGCTGGTCTGCGTGTTCCTCTACGGCGGCAACGACTCGGTGAATACCGTGGTTCCGCGCGACGGCATCGCGCGAAGCGCCTACGAGGCATCGCGCGGCACGCTGGTGCTGCCCCCGTCGGCACTGCTGCCGCTGACACACGTCGCCGGCGGAACGCCGGCGTCGGATGGCTGCGCCTATGGACTGCAGTCCGCGATCAGCCCGGGCGATCCGGTCGGCACGACGCCGCTTCGCGATCTGTTCAACAGCGGGCGCATGGCGATCGTGACCAACGTCGGGACGCTGATCCGGCCGACGACCAAACCGCAGTACCAGTCGCCCGGCCATCCGCTGCCGCCGCAGTTGTTTTCGCACGACGATCAGGCCGTCTACTGGCAGACGTCGCGCCCGGACGACAGTCTCGGCTGGGGCGGCCGCATCGCCGATCTGCTGCACGACACCAACACGAATACGAAACTGCCGATGACCATGACGGTCGGCGGCGAGAACCTGCTGCAGCGCGGCGCGATCGTCAGTCAGTACGCGCTCAATCCGGATCCGCAAGGCGCCGTGGCGATACGCGATCTGGAAAACTCCTGGAACGCGAACCGGCGTGCCGCGTTCATGGCCCTGATGAGCGGCGCCGCGCAGACGCACGCGCTGGAACGCGGCTACGCGCGGTCGATGAACCGTGCCGTGGATCACTACGCCATGGTCGCCGATGCATTGAGCGGCGGCGCGCCGCTGGCCACGCCATTTCCGGCATCGCGTCTCGGCGCGCAGCTGAAGATGGTGGCGCGCCTGATCGCGGTTCGGCAGGCCCTCGGCATGCAGCGCCAGATCTTCTTCGTCTCGGCCGGCGGCTATGACACCCACGACACACAGCTCGTCGACCATCCGCTGCTGCTGGCCGATCTGGCCAAATCGCTGGCCGCGTTCTATGCGGCGACGCAGGAACTCGCCGTCAGTGAAAGCGTGACGACCTTCACCGCGTCGGATTTCGGCCGCACGCTGTCGTCCAACGGTGACGGTTCCGATCATGGCTGGGGCGGCCATCACTTCGTGCTCGGCGGCTCGGTGCGCGGTGGCAGCTTCTACGGACGCATGCCGGATCTGACCGGCAGTGGTCCCGACGATGCCGGCTGGGGACAGATCATCCCGAGCACCTCGGTCGACCAGTACGCCGCGACGCTCGCGCGCTGGTTCGGCGTTCCGGCCGGCGGCATCCTCGACATCGTGCCGAACGTCGCGAATTTCCCGACGTCCGATCTCGGTTTCCTGGCATAGCCTGCACCGCAGCGCAAATCTGCGGTAGGGCGCACCAAGCGCAGCGCATCGCGCCAGGACGAAGCGACGGCGCGACTGTTTCCCGCTCCGGCCAAACTGCGCGCTTGGGTTTCATTGCCGCGAGGTGAGACACGTCGGCTTGCGGAGACGGCAGGCAAAGATTGGGACACCCACCATTCGGCAGGCAAAGATTGGGACACCCTCCATTCGGAGCCTCCGACCGCCGCGATCCCGGCGTGCGGCGGGGGCAACGTCATCGGCTCTCCTCGGCGATTCGGACCGGGTCGCCGGTCATCAATGCTCGAATACCGACCCCAGTCGTGGCACCCTGTCGCGCTTTTTCCGCCACGCACTACGGATTTCCGCTTGAACGCCAACGCTTCCCACCCCGCCCCCGCACCGAATTCCGGCGTTCAGGACGTCACCGGTGGCCTGCAGGCCACCCTGACTCTGCTCGAAGCCATCGTCGCCGACCGCAGCGTGCTGCAGTCGCTTTCCGACGAGGACCGCGATCGCCTGATGAAGGCAGTGGCCCTGGTTCATCATCCGGAACCCCGCGCGCGCCGGCGCCAGCAGAAGGAGCAGGCGCGCGAGCAAGCGCAGCAAAAGGCGCGCAAGACCGAGGCGCTGCTCGACCAGACCGGCATCCGCACGCTGCGGCGCAAGCCGGTGTTTTCCACGCCGAACTACTTTCCACCGCACGGACCGGAGCGGATCGATCCGCGCAATCGCGCGCCGGATCCCATCGAGCACACGGAGTCGCCGGAACTGCTGCACTGCTACGTCTGCAAGCAGAAGTACACGCGCGTGCATCACTTCTACGATCAGCTCTGTCCGCCCTGCGCGGAGCTGAATTTCTTCAAGCGCACCGAGAGCGCCGACCTGCGCGGTCGCGTCGCGCTGCTGACCGGCGGGCGCGTCAAGATCGGCTATCAGGCAGGCCTTAAGCTACTGCGCGCGGGTGCCTCGCTGATCGTCACCACGCGTTTCCCGCGCGATTCCGCCGCACGCTATGCGGCCGAACCCGATTTCGGCGACTGGGGCGATCGTCTGGAAGTGTTCGGGCTGGACCTGCGCCACACGCCGAGCGTGGAAGCGTTCTGCACCGAGCTGCTCGCCACGCGCACGCGCCTGGATTTCATCATCAACAACGCCTGTCAGACGGTGCGTCGACCGCCGGCGTTCTATGCGCACATGATGGCCGGCGAAACCGCCGGCGCGCATACCCTGCCCGAACACGTGCGCAAGCTGGTCGGCCGCTACGAAGGCCTGCGCAGCGCCGATCTGGTGAGCGCCGGAAACGTCGCAGCGTTGCAGACAGGCGTCGCCGATGCCGCAGGACTGACCCGTGCGGCCGAGCTCTCTCAGCTCCCGTTGCTCGCCGACGAACTGCTCGGTCAGGCACACCTGTTCCCGGAAGGCCGTCTCGATCAGGACCTGCAGCAGGTCGATCTGCGCGGACGCAATTCCTGGCGTCTGCAGATGGACGAAGTGCCCTCGGTGGAACTGCTCGAAACGCAACTGGTCAACGCGGTCGCGCCCTTCATCATCAACGCGCGCCTGAAGCCCTTGATGCTGCGCACGCCCGACGGCACGCCGCCCCCGCGCGACAAGCACATCGTCAACGTGTCCGCGGTCGAAGGTCAGTTCTACCGCAACTTCAAGACCACCAAGCACCCGCACACCAACATGGCCAAGGCCGCGCTCAACATGATGACGCGCACCGCAGCCGCCGACTATCACGGCGACGGCATCCACATGAACAGCGTCGACACCGGCTGGGTGACCGACGAAGATCCCGCCGAAATCGCCGCGCGCAAGATCGTCGAAGAACGCTTTCATCCGCCGCTCGACATCGTCGACGGTGCCGCCCGGATCGTCGACCCGATCATTCATGGCTTTAACACCGGCGAACACGTTTGGGGGCAGTTCCTCAAGGACTACGCACCGACGGATTGGTGACGACCGCGCCCCTGCCGGACAGCGCCGACCTTCGGCGGTTACATAGCTGGGAATGGACGCCGGTTTCGCCCATCGCCGCACCCGAGACCTCGAGGATCGCCGGCCAGCGCAGCGCTACCCGCCTGCTCTTCACTCCTTGCACACTCACAGCAGCACTCAGAAGCGCGAGCGACATTCGGCCGGACACGTGGGGAGGCGAAATTCAGGACACTCACCTTCGTCGCTACGACGGCAGGAACGTGGGTGTCCTCGAATACACGGAAAAGTGGGTGTCCTCGAATACACGTC
>CAMLSI010000474.1 GCA_946482585.1 uncultured Lysobacteraceae bacterium | reverse complement strand
GACACGCTCCAGACCCAGCGTCAGCAGGATGACCGTGCCCACCAGGGCCGGCATGAGCCAGGTGATCGCTTCGGGGGAATAGCCGATCCAGGCGAGACAGCCGGCACCGCCGAAAAGAAGCGGGAATGCGGTGACGCGCAACAGAATTCGCAGTACGGATGGCATGGTACGTCTCCGTGAGGAAAGGATGCCGAGGTCACGTCGCTCTGCTCGGCAGGAGGTCGGCACGGCGCGACAGCGCATGCGCCAGCGGCCATGACGCCGTCAGTAACGACGCAAGAACGAGAAACACCGCATCGCTGCCCATCCAGCCCGAGGCGGCCGCGGCAGCGAAGGGTCCTGCCGCACGGGCCAGTCCCTGGAAACGGGCGATTGATCCGTTGGCACAGCCGGCCAGTTCGGTTCCAAACACCAGCGGTACGATCCAGGGACGCGCCAGCGTGTGGAGGCCGGCCCCGATGCCGAAAATGGCGACCCCGAGGAAGGCGCCGGCGAGTGACGTGGCAGTGCCCAGCACGAGCAGTCCCGAGACCTGCAATCCCATCGGCACCACCAGCAGGCCGCGAGGCGACAAGGCACGGCTGCCGCCGCGTAACAGCCATACCCGACCGGGCAGTTGCATCACGCCCAGCGCGGCCAGGACCCACGCCGCGGACTCGATCGGATGGCCGCGACCGACCAGGCTGGGAACCACCAGCGTGGTCAGCGCCATCGCGGCGAAGGTCGCGGCGACGAAAGGCGCACCGACCCGCCACAGCAGGCGGCGATCGACGGCGCCGTGTGCCGAAGCCGGCGCTGTCGCTCGGCATGCCTGATCCGACACGCGTAACGCCGGCAAGGCCGCTCGTTCCAGCCAGAGTGTCGTGAGCAACCAGACGACGACCAGGCCCTGCAGGGTCGTTCGCCAGCCCAGATGAGCCACGCCCGCCCCGACCAGCGGAAGAAACAGCGTGCTCGCCAGTCCGCCGGCGACGGTCACACTGGCCAGCGCGCGCAAACGTGCTGCCGGCGCGGCGTAGGCGCGTGTTACCAGCGCAAACGCCGTCTCATAGAGAACGAGCGCCATACACGCGCCCAGCCCGATCCAGACGGCGTACAACCAGGCCAGGCTCTCAACCCACGACCAGGCCAGCAGCAAGAAAGCGCCGGCCAGCGCGCCGCCGCGCAGCAGGGCGGCGCCGCGGCCATGGTCGAGCCAACGTCCTACTGTCGTCGCCAACACGGCATTGATAGCCAGTCCCGCAGAAAATGCACCGGCGATCGTCGCATCCGAGGTGCCGAATTCGTCACGCATGGGTACGAGCAGGACAGAAAACGCATAGTACAAAATGCCCCAATAGACGCATTGGCCCGCGCCCAGGATCCAGACGACGGGCCAACGCGGCTGACTCATGCGCGTGCCGGACCGCAGCAGGACGATTTGGCCGGAGCGCCGACGGCGACGGCCGGTGACGTCACTGCCGCGGACCCGCATCCGCAGCCGGCCAGACCGCCGGCCTTGGCGTCGGCATCGGCCACACAGCACGCCACGACGCCGGCTGGCGCGGGGCCTCCGCAGCACGATGCCGCAGCTGCCGGCTCGGTCTCATCGTCGCTGAACTGCGTCGAGCAGACGCCGGTTTCGGGCAGCACGAGTTCCACGCGTTTCGCCGCCTCCCAGTCGCCGGCAATCGCCGCGGCGACGGAACGGACCTGCTCGTAGCCGGTCAGCAGCAGGAAGGTCGGTGCCCGGCCATAGCTCTTCATGCCGACGACATAGAGGTTTGCGTCGGGGTGCCTGAGTTCGGCCGCGCCATGCGGCCGCACACTGCCGCAGCTGTGCAGATTGGGATCGATCAGCGGCGCCAGCGCCGAGGGCGCCTGCGTGCCGGCGTCGACATCGAGCCGCACCTCGCCGAGGATGCTCAGGTCTGGTCGAAAGCCGGTGACGCCGATCAGTTCGTCGACGGCAGGCAGTGCGGCGGTGTCGCTCCAAGCGACCCACCCGGCATCCGAACGTTCGATGCGATCGATGTGCGTGTTTGCATGAACCGTGATGACCCCCTCCTCGACCAGCCGCGCGATGCGCAGGCCCAGTCGGCCGCGTTCTTTCAACTGATCGTTTTCGCCGCCGCCCAACACGCGCTGCAACGAAGGCCGGCGCACGGCCCAGTGGATCTGCGTGCCGGGCGCTGTCCGGGCCAACCGGGCCAGATCAGTCAGCACGTTGAACGCCGAGTGACCACTGCCCACGACCAGCACTCGTTTGCCGGCATAGCGACTGCGGGCCGCTCCCGACACATCGGGCATGCCGTAGACGACGTGCCCGGCCGCGGCACGCTCGCCCAGCGCCGGAAGACCGGCCGCTCCCATCGGATTGGGAGCGGACAGGGTGCCGGACGCATCGATCACTGCCTGGGCTTGCAGCTCTCGTTCTTCGCCGTCCTGGAGATAGCGAACCACGAAGGGCGCGGCATCGCGCCGGGCGTCCTTCATCCGGTCGCGATGGTGCTTGGTGACGCCGATGACCCGCGCATTGACGTGGATCTGCGGCGCCAGCTCTGGCGTGGCCGCCAGGGGTTCCAGATACTGCTCGACGACCTCGCGCCCCGTGGGAAAGTGCGTCGGATCCGGCGGCTGCCAGCCGTGCGCGGACAGAATTTCGGCCGAGCGCGCATCGATGTTGTATTCCCACGGCGAGAACATGCGCACATGTGCCCACTGGCGAATACCGGCACCGACCTGAGCGCCAGCTTCCAGCACGATGGGCGTGAAGCCGCGCGCGCGGACGTGGACGGCGGCGGCCAGGCCCACGGGGCCGGCACCGATGATGACGACTGGCAACGTACTAGACATGCTGCACCTCACGTTGTTGGGGAGCGTCGCCGGCGCTGCCGGCGAGGTTTTCCGGGATCAGGCGTTCGACGATGACGACGTCGAGCCATCGACCATCGAGCTGACCATGTTTTTCGTACACGCCGACCTCGCGAAAACCGCAGGCACGGCACGCGGCGCGGCTCGCCGCATTCGCGGGAAAGATGCGCGACACGAGTTTCCGGAAGCCCGCCTGCCTCGCCGCGACGACGAGTTGCGCGAGCAGTACCCCGCCGATGCCGCGGCCGCGAGCGGCCGCATCGACGTAGAAGGAAAACTCGGCAATACCCGCATAGCAATCGCGCGGGCGATAGACGCCGAGACCGGCCCAGCCGGTGACGCTTCCGTCTTCGCGTACCGCGACCAGCATCGGATAACGCGCGTCGCCGAGGCTCGGGAGCAGATCGTCGATCGTGCGCAGCCTGGTCTCGAATGTCGCAGTGCGTGCCGCGATTCCCTGGTTGTAGATCGCGGCGATCGCGGCCGCGTCGGCGGCTTCGGCAGTTCTCACGGAAATTCCGGCCATAGTGTTGTCACCACCAACTATCTGGGCAAATGAAGAATTAATTCGAACCCGGTACGGCGCACGAGGGCGCGCACGAGCCGACGCTGACGCCCGATACGAAGCGCGCCTCCGCCGCCCGGGCCAGACGACGGATCACGTCGGTGACGCTCGCGCGCACCTGCGGATCGAGGTCGGCGATCATGTCGACCTGTTGCGCGATGAGCCCGCGATGGATCGTTTCGTACAGCGCGCGGCCGCCGGCCGTGATGCGCAGCGACACTGCGCGCGCATCGTTCTCGTCGACCCGGCGTTCCACGTAACCCTTGCGCTCCAGCGCATCGACCACGCGCGTCGTCGTGCTCTTGTCGAGCAGCAGCAGCGCCGCCAATGCCTGGCTGCGCATGGGCCCCTTGTCCGCCAGGGCTTCCAGCGCATAGCACTGCGTGACCGAAATGTCGTAGCAACAGATACGATCCCGATCGCGAAACTGATAGACGCGCACGAGATCCGCGAGCGCCGTATGGAGGGCTTGGGC
>CAMLSI010000473.1 GCA_946482585.1 uncultured Lysobacteraceae bacterium | reverse complement strand
TTTCGAGCAGCGGCGTGCCGGCGCGGTTGAGGTCGATGCCGGTTTCCGCATGGAATGCGTCATGCACCGATTTGCCGGCGTCTTCTTCCAGATGCGCGCGCTGGATGAGGACTTCGATCGTGCGCCCGTCGTCGACGCGCACCTGCAGCCGGCCTTCGCCGACCACGGGCAGCTCGTACTGGCTGATCTGGTAGCCTTTGGGCAAATCGGGATAAAAGTAATTCTTGCGTGCGAACACCGACTGGCGCGCGACCGTCGCGTCGATCGCGAGGCCGAACTGGATCGCCTTGCGCACGGCCTCGCGATTGAGCACCGGCAGGGTGCCGGGCAGGGCGCAATCGACGAGCGACGCCTGCGTATTGGGTTCGGCGCCGTAGGCGGTCGCGGCGCCGGAGAACAGTTTGCTCACGGTGCTGAGCTGCGCGTGGATTTCGAGGCCGATCACGGCCTGCCAGGGTTGAGCGGCGGTTTGCATCAAAGCGTTCATGCGGCGGGAACCTGGAGGTGCCAGTCGGTGATCTGCTGCAGCTGGTGCGCCGCGTTGAGCAGGCGCGCCTCGGCGAAGGCCGGCGCGATCAATTGCAGGCCGACCGGCAGGCTGTCTCCGGCGAAGCCGGCCGGTATCGAGATCGCCGGCAGGCCGGCGAGATTCACGGCGACGGTGTTGACGTCGGCCGCGTACATCGCGAGCGCGTCGCCGGACTTCTCGCCGAGGCGGAACGCCGTCGTCGGCGCGGTCGGGCCGGCGATGAGGTCGACGTGCGCGAAGGCAGCCGCGAAATCCCCGGCGATGAGCCGCCGCACCTTCTGCGCGCGCAGGTAGTAGGCATCGTAGTAGCCGGCCGACAGCGCATACGTGCCGACGAGGATGCGCCGCTGCACTTCGGCGCCGAAGCCTTCCGCGCGACTGAGGCTGTAGAGCTCGTCGAGCGAGCGCGCCTGCGTCGCGCGATGGCCGTAGCGCACGCCGTCGTAGCGAGCGAGATTGCTCGAGGCTTCGGCCGGCGCGATCACGTAATAGGCCGCGATCGCGTGATGCGCGTTCGGCAGGGCGATGTCGACCAGCGTCGCGCCGCAGCGTTCGAGTTCGCGCAGCGCGGCGTGGACGCGGTCGGCGACGTCGTCCTGCACGCCGCCGCCGAAGTATTCGCGCGCGACGCCGATGCGCAGTCCCGCGAGCGGCTGCGACAGACCCGCCGCGCTGCGTTCGTGCGGACGGTCGACGCTGGTCGCGTCGCGCGCGTCGAAACCGGCGATGGTGTCGAACACCGCGGCGCAGTCGGCGGCCGAGCGCGCGAGCACGCCGGCGCAGTCGAGGCTCGACGCGTAGGCGATCATGCCGTAGCGCGAGACGCGGCCGTAGGTCGGCTTGAGCCCGGTGATGCCGCAGAACGCGGCGGGCTGGCGGATCGATCCGCCGGTGTCGGTACCGGTCGCGAACGGCACGATGCCGGCGGCCACCGCGGCGGCCGAGCCGCCCGACGACCCGCCGGGCACGCGCGTTCGGTCCCAGGGATTCGCGGCGGCGCCGTAGGCGCTGTTTTCGTTGGACGAACCCATCGCGAACTCGTCCATGTTGGTCTTGCCGATGCTGACCGCGCCGGCGTGCGCGAGCCGTTCGACGACCTGCGCGTCGTAGGGCGGCACGAAGTTCCGCAGCATGCGCGAACCGCAGGTCGTCGCGATGCCGCGGGTGCAAAAAATATCCTTGTGCGCAAACGGGATTCCGGCGAGCTGGTGCAGGTCGCGGCCGCTCGCGCGCGTCGCATCCGCCGAGCGGGCCGCCTCGCGCGCGGCGTCGGCATCGATGCGGATGAAGCTGTTCAGCGCCGCGGCGCGCTCGGCGCGGGCGAGCGCCTGTTCGGCGAGGTCGAGCGCGGAAACGCGGCGCGCATCGAGGTCCGCGGCGATGGACGCAAGCGAGGCGGCGCTCATTCGATCACCTTCGGCACGAGGAAGTAGCCGCCCTGCGACGCGGCGGCGAGCGCGAGCACCTGTTCGCTGCGATCGCCCTCGCTGACGACGTCGTCGCGCAGGGTCAGCGCCTGATCGTGCGGATGCGCGAGCGGCGCCAGGTGATTCACGTTCGCGGCGGCCAGATCGTCGAACAGATGCAGCACGCGTTCGAGATCCGAACGCAGGCTTTCGAGCTGGTCTTCGGCGACAGCGAGCCGGGCCAGACGGGCGATGTGGCGAACCGTGGCGTGATCGAGTGACATGGTGGATCGGGCGAGTCGTGGAGCGACCGAACTTAGCACGGCGTTGCAGCGCACCAAAGCGCATAACCGCGAAGCTGTCCGGACTGCCTGCCCGGCATTCCGCTCAAACCCAAAAATGCTTTTTTAACGCGGCCTTACCTTGCGGTCGCAGGGTACGGACACTAGACTGTGCGGCCTTTTCCGCCTTCCGGAAAGACCTGAGTCAAGTCCTGGCAGCAGAGCGCCCATGTCCGGCCGCTCGTCTCCTCGGCACCGGCGATCCGCCGGCTTCTCAGCGCTTCCCCCATCCAGCTCTCGGCTTCTCGGCGAACATGTTCAAAAGCCTTCGCGGTCTGTTTTCCAACGATCTTTCCATCGACCTCGGCACCGCCAACACGCTGATCTACGTGCGCGGTCAGGGCATCGTTCTCAATGAACCCTCGGTCGTGGCGATCCGCCAGGATCGCGGTCCGGGCGGCCCGCGCAGCGTCGCGGCCGTCGGCGGCGACGCCAAGCGCATGCTCGGCCGCACGCCGGGTTCGATCGTCGCGATCCGGCCCATGAAGGACGGCGTCATCGCCGATTTCATGATGACCGAGGCGATGCTGCAGCACTTCATCAAACAGGTGCACAAGAGCCGCATGCTGCGTCCGAGCCCGCGCGTGCTGATCTGCGTCCCCTGCGGTTCGACCCAGGTCGAGCGCCGCGCGATCAAGGAGTCGGCCGAAGGCGCCGGCGCGCGCGACGTGTTCCTGATCGAAGAACCCATGGCCGCCGCGATCGGCGCCGGCATTCCGGTGCACGAGGCGCGCGGCTCGATGGTGCTCGACATCGGCGGCGGCACCTCGGAAGTCGCCGTGATCTCCTTGAACGGCATCGTTTATTCGCAGTCCGTCCGCATCGGCGGCGACCGTTTCGACGAAGCCATCGTCAACTACGTGCGCCGCAACCACGGCACCCTGATCGGCGAGGCCACGGCCGAGCGCATCAAGCTCGAAGTCGGCTGCGCCTACCCGCAGAGCGAGGTCCGCGAGATCGAGGTGTCGGGCCGCAACCTCGCCGAGGGCGTGCCGCGCATGTTCACGATCAACTCGAACGAGGTGCTCGAAGCGCTGCACGAACCGCTGTCCGGCATCGTTTCCGCGGTGCGCAGCGCGCTCGAGCAGACCCCGCCCGAGCTCTGCTCCGACGTGGCCGAGCGCGGCATCGTGCTGACCGGCGGCGGCGCGCTGCTGCGCGACCTCGACCGCCTGATCAGCGAGGAAACCGGCCTGCACGTGCAGGTGGCGGACGATCCGCTGACCTGCGTCGCGCGCGGCGGCGGGCGTGCGCTGGAACTGGTGGACATGCACGGCAACGAGTTCTTCGCGCCGGAATGATGTTGTTCGGAGATCGGCCATGCAGGCCGACTCCGATGTCGCGCAGCGAAAAACGCGGTTTTCGCTGCGCTGCGCAAACGCCGAAGGCGTTTGCGTTGGCCCCTCCATGGGCCAAACTCCTGCTTCGATGCTCTTTCTCGCCAACTGCCTCCGTTGACCCACTGACGTGCCGTCCTACGCCGGACCTTCCGCAGCCCGCCCCGGCGATGTCGCCGGCGTGTTGCGGCTGTTGGTGTACCTGGTGCTGGCGGTGGTGCTGATGGTGCTGGACCATCGCGGCGGCTGGCTGCGCACGGTGCGTGCGCAGGCGGAAGTGGCGGTGCAGCC
>CAMLSI010000472.1 GCA_946482585.1 uncultured Lysobacteraceae bacterium | reverse complement strand
CATCATGCCGTCGTTGCCGTGAATGGTGCAGAAGTATACCGGGTAGCGCGTGAGTCCCTTGACCGCCGACGCGACCGTCGCCGGCACGTCGAAGAACTTGAGGTCGACGAAGATCTTCTTGCCGCGTGCGGCGAGCTCGCCGAGCACGGCGAAATAGTCGCCGCTGGTCAGAAGCTCCATGCCGATCTTGTAGAAGGTCACGGCGTCGCCGAGGCGATCGACCCAGTCCAGTGCCTCGGCGCGCGTCGGTACGTCGAGCGCGAAGATCAGACGATCGCGCGATTCGATGTTCTTGCGGGTATAGGTCATCGCATTCACTCCATGCGCAGCGCGTCGCGGCGGATCTGGTGTTTGACCGGCGCTTCGGCATTGCGCTGATTGCCGAGTACGGCGCTGTCCCACGAACCGTAGGTCGGATTCGGCAGCATGAACCAGCGTTCGCCGAACCAGTTCGCATACGGCTTGACGGTTTCGGCGCGCGCCCCGACGGTGTTGCTTTCGACGTCGATGAAATCGCCGAGCTGGTCGCCGACGAGCGCGAGCACGCGATAGCGCCGGCCGATCAGTTCGCGACGACAGCCCTTGTCGCTGCCGTTTGCCTCGCAGCCGTCGACCACGGTGCCGAGGCCGAGGAACACCGTTTCCTTTTCCGCGACCGGAAAACCCGCGCTGCGCAGGTTCGCGAGCGTGGCCTCGTCGAGGTGTTGCGCGCGGTTGGTCAGATAGAACACGGTCACGCCCTTCGCCGCGGCGGCTTGCGCGAATTCCAGCGCGCCGGGCAGCGCGAGCGCGCGCTGTTCGCGGCACCACTGGTCCCAGGTGAATTCGTCGAATTCCCGGCCGTCGCGGATCAGGCGCGCCTGGTACGGCGAGTTGTCCAGCACCGTTTCGTCGACGTCGACGATGACCGCAGGCTTGAGCCCCTTGGCGGGTTTCTTGCGCTCGGATTTCGGTAGCGCGTCCCAGTCCCTCTGCTTGAGCGCGACCGCGAGCTGGCGCGTGGCCTGAGCGTAGATGCCGCGATAGGCCATGTCGTGCTCGACCGTGCCTTGCGCCCAGAGCGTCGCATTGAGATTGGTTTCGGCGTAGGTCAGCGGCGGCGGCGGAGGGGTTTCCGGCACGGCATCTGCCGCCGGGCGCGTCGGTGACGCGGCGCAGCCGGCAAGCAGCAGCAGAGGCAACAGGGCGGCGAAGCGAGTCATCGCGGGCTCCGGTAGCGAAAGGTCGGCGATTCTAGCGGGTTCGGCACCGGCCACGGTCGGCTCAGTCGGCGAGCAGATTCGCGAGTCGCGCGAGGTGCGAGGCCGCAACGTCCTTCTTGGCCTGAGCATCCTGTTCCGCATCGCGGCCGTCCCAGTGCAGGTCGTCGGCCGGGATCTCGCTGAGGAAGCGGCTCGGCTCGTTCTTGAGGATTTCGCCGAAGCGCCGCGAGCGCGCCGCATAGCTCAGGCACAGGCGCTCCTTCGCGCGCGTGATGCCCACGTACATGAGCCTGCGCTCTTCGTCGAGGCGGCCTTCCTCGAGGCTGCCCTCGTGCGGCAGCTGGCCGTCCTCGACGCCGACGATGAACACGAAGCGGAACTCGAGGCCCTTCGCGCCGTGCAGGGTCATCAGGCGCACCGAGTTGCCCGGATCGTCGCGATCCGAATGCGTCAGCAGTGCGAGCTGTGCGGCGAGATCGCCGGCGCTGCTCGCGCCTTTCTGCATCGCGCGGAACCATTCGGCGAGTTCGGTCAGATTGTCGAGGCGCCGCTGCCGTGCGGCCGGATCCTTGATCTCGGCGGTCAGGTGCTCGGCGTAGCGCGTGCGGCGAACGAGCTCCTCGACGAGTTCCGCGGCGCTGACCTGGCGCGCGTGTGCGCGCAGTCCGGCGACGAGGTCGGCGAAGCCCGCGAGCGAAGAGGCCGAGCGCGGCGCGAGCTGCTTGAGCACGCCGTCGCTCTGTGCTGCCTCGAGCAGCGAGGCATGCCGCTGCTGGGCGAGTTCGCCGAGCTTTTCCAGCGTCGTTGCGCCGATGTCCCTGCGCGGAACGTTCGCGATGCGCAAGAATGCGGAGTCGTCGTCCGGATTCGAGATCAGGCGCAGATAGGCCAGGACGTCCTTGACCTCGCCGCGATCGAGAAACGCCGTGCCGCCGCTGATGTGGTACGGCACGCGCGCGAGACGCAACGCTTTCTCGAGCGCGCGCGACTGGTGATTGCCGCGATAGAGGATCGCGAAATCCATCCATTTCGCCTGGTGCTTCTCGGCGAGGTGCGTCAGGTCGGCGGCCACGCGTTCGGCCTCGTGCTCGACGTCCTTGCATTCCATCACGCGGATCGGCGGGCCTTCGGGAAGGTCGCTGAACAGCTGCTTGAGGTGCTTGTGCGGGTTGTTCGCAATGAGCTTGTTCGCCGCGCGCAGGATGCGTTTGCCGCAGCGGTAGTTCTGTTCGAGCTTGACCACCTTGAGATTCGGGTAGTCGCGTGCGAGGTCGTCGAGATTTTCCGGATTCGCGCCGCGCCACGCGTAGATCGACTGATCGTCGTCGCCGACCGCGGTGAACATGCCGCGGGGGCCGCAGAGATTGCGGATCAGCCGGTATTGCGCCGAGTTCGTGTCCTGGTATTCGTCGACGAGCAGATAGCGGATGCGCTCCTGCCAGGCGTCGCGCGTTTCCTGATCCTGTTCGAGCAAGGTCAGCGGCAGGCGGATCAGGTCGTCGAAATCGACGGCGTTGAATGCGGCGAGGCGCTTCTGGTAGCCCTCGTAGAGCTGCGCGGCCTCGAGCTCGCGCGGACTGCGCGCGGCCGCGAGCGCCTGCGCCGGATCGAGGCCGTTGTTCTTCGCGGTGGAAACGAGATTGCGCAGAGCCCAGAGCTGATCGGACTTCAGCGCCTTCGGCAGCAAGTCCTTGATGATGGATTCGCCGTCGTCGGCGTCGAGAATCGAAAAGCCGCGCTTGAGGCCGAGCTTGGCGTGCTCGATCTGCAGGAATTTGAGGCCCATCGCATGGAAGGTGCAGACGGTCAGATCGCTCGCGGCGTCGGCGGACACGAGCTTGGCCACGCGCTCGCGCATTTCGCGCGCGGCCTTGTTCGTGAACGTGATCGCCGCGATCTTCTTCGCGGCCAGACTGCGGCGCGAGACGAGATGGGCGATCTTCTGCGTGATGACGCTGGTCTTGCCCGAACCGGCGCCGGCGAGGACGAGCAGCGGACCGTCGCAATAATCGACGGCGGCGCGTTGAGCGGGATTGAGCATGGCGTGAGCGTCGCAGGTCGGCGGGCTGCGCCGGCGACGGCGCAAGGCCGCCTATTCTGCCCGTGCCGGCGCCGTGCTCAAAGTCTTGCATCAGCGGCTATGATGCCCACCCGCCCGCGTCCATCCGACCATGGCCAAGCTCTATTTCTACTACTCGGCCATGAACGCCGGGAAGACCACGACGCTGTTGCAGAGCGCGCACAACTATCACGAGCGCGGCATGCGCACGGTGATCTACACCCCGCGGCTCGACAACCGTTTCGGCGAAGGTGTCGTCGCGTCGCGCATCGCTCGCGCACGACGATAGCGCCGCCCCGCGCCGCCGTAAAGCCGCGCACCGACCAAGGAGACACCCCGTGACCTCTCATACCCTCGGCAACGACCGCTGGAACGAGCGCTTCAATTCCCCCGAGTACCTGTTCGGCACGGCGCCGAACGCCTTCCTCGCCGCCCGCGCGCACCTGCTGCGTCCGGGCGCGCGGGCCCTCGTGCTCGCCGACGGCGAGGGCCGCAACGGCGTGTGGCTGGCCGAGCAGGGCATGGGCGTGCTGTCGGTCGACGTGTCGCTCGCGGCGCAGGACAAGGCGCGGGCGCTGGCCGAAGGACGCGGCGTGCAGCTGCGCTTCGAGCAGGCCGACCTCGCCGCGTGGGACATGGGCCGCGCGCGCTTC